>NZ_JBSGTX010000045.1:0-70205 GCF_053607625.1 Streptomyces sp. NPDC055103 | reverse complement strand
ATCCACACCGAACCCGGAAGGCCCTCACCCGTTCAAGCAGTCTCAGCCGAGACCTGCATCACCCGTCCACAACCTCCCGGGGCAATACACCTAGGAGACGAAGCCCACGACGCCGAAGCCCGGGCGCGACTCGACGTGGCGGAGCCAGCCCATGACGTCCATCACGGCGTCGACCACCTCGGGCTCCAGCGGCGGGGCGTGGCCCGCCTGCTTGGTCTGTTCGAACTGGGCCAGCGCCTCCAGGCACTGGTCGTGCGTCCACTCGCCGCAGCGCGGCAGGTCGGAGGAGGGAACGCCGGCGGGGAAGCCGCCGCCGTAACCGAACTCCGCCACCGACACGGCGGTGATCCGCAGGGCGCGCAGTCCCTCGTCGACCAGTTCGAGCCAGTCGCCCCGGAACGGGCTGAAGCAGGAGTTGTCGAGGAAGGACCCGGTCAGGGAGCAGAGGCGCTTGTAGGCGTAGCCGTACTGGAAGGCGTACCGATCGGCGTCCTCGGGGAAGGGACCGCCGTGCACCACGGTCCTCAGCGCCTCGTAGGCGGTGGGGGCGCCGTCCGCTATCTCGGAGGAGAACCAGCTGTCGTCCGACGCCAGGTCGCCACCGAAGCTGTCACGGACGACCTGGAGGAGCTGGTCGTCGCGCGAACCGACGAGGGCACGCGCTGCCTTGGGATCGATCAGGTACACGCTCAGGGAGGAACTCATGTGATCACGTTAGCCATCGCCACTGACAACGTGGCGGTGGGCTCGGGCCGGCCGGTCGCGGCCCCTGGCGGCAGCCGAGAAGCCACATGCGGCCGGTGCCGGTCTCGTGCACGATGACGGGATGGACCGCCCGCTCGACGTACCCGAACTCGCCGCCGAAGGCGGCTTCACCCTCCGGCCTTGGCGCCTCTCGGACGCCCCCCTCGTGCGCGAGGCGTCGCAGGACGCCTACATCCCGCTGACCACCACGGTGCCCAGTCCCTGGTCCGCGTCGGCGGCGCGGGCGTTCGTCGAGCGGCAGTGGGAGCGGGCCGCCTCGGGGGCCGGGTATCCGTTCGTCATCGTGGACCCAGAGGGCCGCCCCGTCGGCAACGTCGGGCTGTGGCTGAGACACCTGGCGGAGGGCCGCGCCACCCTGGGTTACTGGGTCGTCGGGTCGGCGCGGGGCCGGGGCGCCGCCAGGACCGCCCTGCGGGCCGTGGTCCCCTGGGCCCTGAAGGACCTGCGGATCCCACGGCTCGAGCTGTACGTCGAGCCGTGGAACACGGCCTCCGTCCGCACCGCCGAACACGCGGGATTCCGGCGGGAGGGACTGCTGCGGGGGTGGCAGGAGGTCGGGTCCGAGCGCCGGGACATGTTCATGTACGCGTTGCTCGACGTCGACGTGTGACCCGTCAGGCGTAGGGGTCGAAGGCGATGCCGGACGGTTTGGCCTTCGCCAGGTGGGCGGCGAAGTTGCCGTCCTTCAGCCCGAAGACCGCGCTGCCGAAGTCGGCCTGGGTGAGCTTGTCGCGTACGCCCGCGGGGTAGCCGTTCCAGCCGACCAGGCTCGGGAACTGCCAGGTGTGCTGGTGGTTCTCGGGCGGCTCGTCGTTGGAGTTCGCGGGTCGGAAGCAGTGCGTGCTGATGCCGTCCTTGTGATAGACGATCTTGGGATGGGTGCCGTCCCAGCGGATGCGGTCACGGCCGTACACGGAGAAGCCTCCGTGAGCGGAGGTCGACACGTACTGCGCCTGATTGTTCTGCACCCACACCACGACGTGCTCCCAGTCGTGGCGGTGTCCCCCGAGCCCGCTGCCGGCGACGGCCTGGTCCTTCTCGAAGTACAGGCCGTAGATGATCGCGCACCAGCCGTTGTTGCACTTGTAGCGCGCGTACCCGTTGGTGTTGGTGAGGTCCCACGCGTCGCGGCACTGGCCGTTGAGGGCGCCGGAGGGATTGAGTCCGCCGTTGAGCGTCCCGTCGGCCCCGATGGCGGGGGTGGGGTAGCAGCCGTCCGTGTCGTAGTCGTACGCCGGCTGGAACGTCTGCTCCAGACCGTCCGCGTTCGCGGGGAGGGCCGGGGGCGGGGCGGCGAAGGCGCTGCCCGGCAGGGCGATCAGCAAGGCGAGTGAACTGCCGAGGGCGAGTGCTCCCTTGGCGAGGTGGCGCGTGATCCTCACTCCGACTCCCGGACCTGGACTCGACGATTCGACGGCGCGCGGCACGAGGGCGCGCGACGCATGGGCGCGAGTGGCATGCCCATTCCAAGGGGTGGGGAATCATGCAGGGGCGTGGCAGATCGACGGGAACGCGGGGCGTCGGGACGTCACGGCGCCGGGAGGCAATGGCGTCAGGACACTGGGACGTCAGGGCGTCAGGGCGTCAGGACACTGGGACGTCAGGGCGTCAGGGCGTCAGGGCGTCAGGGCGTCAGGGCGTCAGGTCATGACCGCTCACGCCACGCCGCGCGGGCGGAACTGGACGCTGACGCGGGGTCCGACGGCGCGGGCCGTCTTCGGTACGGCGTGATCCCAGGTCCGCTGGCACGAGCCGCCCATCACCACGAGGTCGCCGTGCCCCAACGGGAGCCGCAGCGCGACGGAGCCGCCGCCACGAGGGCGGAACGCGAGGTCGCGCGGATCCCCGAGGGAGAGGATCGCGACCATCGTGTCCCGCGCGGCGGAGCGGCCGCTCCGGTCTCCGTGCCAGGCCACGCTGTCGCGTCCGTCGCGGTAGAGGCAGAGACCCGCGGTGACGAAGGGCTCGCCGAGCTCGGGCGCGTAGTGGCCGCTGAGGATCTCGCGCGCTTCGAGAAGCGCGGGGTGCGGGAGGGGGACGCCCTCGCGGTAGTACGCGAGGAGCCGCGGCACGGCGACGACACGGTCGTACATCTCCCGTTCCTCGGCCTGCCACGGCACGCCCGTGACCAGCTCCTCGAACAGCGCGTCGGCACCGTGGAACCAGCCCGGCAGGTGGTCGACCCACGCACCGCCGTCGAGCACGGTCCGCCGGAGACCGTCCAGCGGACCGGGCCCGATGTCGGCACCCTGGCCGAACAGGGAGCCCTGGAGCCCGGGAAGGTCGGCCAGGTCAGGCAGGTCGGACAGGGCATGTCGGCTGGGCAGATCGGGTCGAGGTACGGCGGTCATGACTCCAGCATAGACCCATTTTCGAACACGTGAACGAATCCACAGGGAGCCGTGCCGGCCGTCCGCGCGGAACTCGCCGCCGCCCGCCGCATCAGTCGCCGGTGAAACCCCAGAAGCACAGTTCCGCCGGGTGGCCCTCGGCGCTGTAGACGACCGTGCAGCAGCCGGAGCCGCGATCCGTCGGAGGGAACCAGCCGTCCCCGGACCGCTTCAGGGCCTCCTCGACAACCTCCCGCACGGGGTGGGCCGTCCCGAACAGCGCGACGACCTCCGCCGCCTCGACCACCCTCACGTCACCGGGCTCCTCCATGTCCTCCTCGCAGCGGACCACGCGCGCGACGTCCAGAACCGAATGCGCCGGCTCCTCCTCCAGCCAATCGCTCGCCGTCAGCGCGGCCAGCGTCTCGACCCCTGCTTCCCGGTAGTACGCGGCGCCCTCGGCGAAGACCGTCTCGCGAAGCTCGTCCAGCGCCTCGCACGCGCTCTGCCGGAAGGGTGTGAAGTACGACCATCTGCTCGCTCCCATGCCGGCGAACCCTACTCATGGCCTCGGACAGTCGTACTTCCTCGCACTCGGACTCAGCTCAACCTCAACCTCAACCTCAGCCTCAGTTGCAGGTGCAGGTGCAGGTGCAGGCTCCCGACCGAGATGATCAGTGAGGCAGAGTAAGGCCCATGACTACGTACGAGACGATGTCGTTCCGCCTGGAGACCGAGCGGCTGATACTCCGGCCGTGGGCCGAGTCGGACGCCGCCGAGTTCCGCGCCCTCATCGCCGAACGGGGCAAAGGGGCGTCCTCGGTCGAGCACCTCCGGACGGCCATCACGGAGCTGCTCGCCGCGACGGAGACCACGGGGATCGCCCTGCTGCCCATCCAGCGCCGCGACGAAGGCGACTTCATCGGCTACTGCGGATTGATCATCGGCCGCGCCACCCTCGACGAGCCGGAGATCGCGTACGAGTTGTTCCAGCACGCCCACGGGCGCGGCTACGCCACCGAGGCGGCCGCCGCGGTGCTCGAAGCCGCTGTCGCGACCGGGCGGAAACGGCTCTGGTCGACCGTCGGCACATGGAACACACCGTCGCTCCGTGTCCTCGAGAAGCTCGGGTTCGAACGGGATCACCTCTCCATGGAGGAGAACGGCGAAGTCGTGTGGCTCACGCGCTCGTTGCCGTGATGCTCGGCCACCTGGGGTGTCTGGGGCATCGGCAAGACACCCTCTAGGACGAGGTACCGGTGGGCGCGCCCGTCGCGGGTGAGAGCGACGTCGCGGCACTCGGCTTCCTGCGGCGCGTCATGCTCACACCGGTCAGTACGATCACCATCCCCGCCACCGCTCGCGGGCTGAAGGGCTCGTCGAGTACCGCGAACCCCAGGACCAGTGACACCACCGGCAGGAGATAGCCGACGGTCGCGGCGTTGGTGGCGCCCTCGTCGGCGATGATCCGGTAGGTGAGATGGAACGTGATCCCGGTGGCGAAGATCCCCAGGATCACGACGGCGATCAGGCCCGCCGGGTCGATGTCGGCCGGCGGGCCGCCTCCGAGCGGCAGGCCGAGGCCGGTCAGTACGGTCGCGGCGACGAGCTGGGCCGAGGAGAGGGAGAGCGTGGCGAGGCCCCGCCCCACGAGGTGCCGTCCCATGTAGGCGAAGCCGATCGCGTAGCTCGCCGCCGCCGCGACGATGGCCAGGGCACCCCAGCCGATCCGTCCCGCGCCCTGCCAGGGGGCGAAGATCACCACCACCCCGGCGAAGCCCAGCAGCAGGCCGCCGACCCGGACGGGGCGGGGTCCGCGCTCCGTACCGAGGGCGAGGCCGAGCAGGAGGGACCAGAGCGGGGTCGTCGCGTTCAGCACTCCGGCCAGTCCGGAGCCCACGGTCTGCTGCCCCAGGCTGAACAGCGCGAAGGGCAGGGCGTTGCACCAGAAGGCCGCCACGAAGACATGGCCCCAGACGGCCCGACCGCGCGGGAGGCGCCGCCGGGTCACCAGGCACAGGGCGAGCAGGGTGCCCGCGCCGAGGAGGCAGCGGACCACGGTGACCTGGAGCGGAGACAGGGCCCGCAGCGCCAGCTCGATCCAGAGGAACGTCGATCCCCAGAGCAGGGCGAGGACCCCCATCCGGGCCCCGGCCCGCACTCCGCCCACGGCACTGCTCTCCATGATCGGTCTCCCTCCCCGGCAACCAGCCGGTTTCCACTGGTCCGCCGGTCCCGCCGATGCGGTCGGCACGCGTCGGCCCGGTCGAGCCCGTCGATACGGTCGGCCGGGCGATCGGGCGAGTCCGGCCAGTCCGGTCGATCCGGTCGATCCGGCTGAGGAGGGCAACGATGCCGCCCCATCACCCTTCAGCACCATCACAAGATGGTCCATCACCCTTAAGCTCAGCTACATGCTTGATGTGAGGCGGATGCGGATCCTGCGGGCCGTGGTCACCAGCGGCTCCGTGACCGCCGCGGCGGCGGAGCTGGGGTACACGCCCTCCGCGGTCAGCCAGCAGGTGGCCGCCCTCGAGCGGGAGGCCGGGATCGCGCTGCTCGAACGGGTCGGCCGCGGGGTGCGGCCCACGGCCGCGGGCCTGCTCCTCACCCAGTACACCGCGACGATCAGCCGGAGCATCGCCGAGGCCGAGGCCGCACTGGCCGACCTGCGGGCCGGGCGGACCGGCAGTCTCGCCGTCCGGTATTTCGGCTCGGTCGGTCCCGCGCTCGTGGCCCCCGCCCTGGCCCGGCTCCGCCGGGAGCATCCCGGGGTCCGGCTCGACCTCACCCTCGGTCGCCGGGCCCAGGGCCGTGTCCGGGGTCGGGGCGCGCGGACGCGGGTGACCCGCGCCCGTCACCCCGCCGCGGGGTCGCCCGGGCGGTCGATCCGGTAGACGTAGTGGGAGCGATCGTCGATCGGGTTGTCGGGTTCGAGGGAGGCCTCGGCTACGCGGTGGAGGCCCGCCTTCTCCAGGGCCCGCCAGGACGGACGGTTGGCCGTGTGGACGGGGACGATGATCGCGGTGGCCTCGGGACGGTCGGTCCAGGTCGCACCGACGACCGCCCGGATGAGGCGCGCGCCGTGGCCCCGGCCGACCAGCTGCGGTTCGCCGATCAGGTAGTCGAGGGTCATCGCGCCGTCCGGTACGTCGACCTGGGCCGCCAACTCGGCCTCGTACTCCGGGAAGTCGGTGAGGCAGCAGCGCTGGACGAGGCCGATCGGCCTGCCGTCGAGGAGGACGAGCAGGTCTTCCGAGGGGTCCTCGCCCCGGGCGGCGGGCCCGAAATCGCGCGCGACGGCCTCGGGCGCGGTCTCGTGGTTCCACCAACGTGCGACGTGCGGCTGGGCCAGCCACTCCCCCAGCTGCGGGAAGTCGGCTTCGCCGAGTCGGCGCCAGGTGATCATCCGAGGTGCTCCCCAGGTCGACGGCGTCTGACGTACGCGACGAAGCGTAGGCGCGGCAGCGGCGGAGCGTCGGGCGAAATCGCGTTTCGCGCCGTGCGTCGGACGCCCTACTGTGACGCGGTGACGACTCGGATGATCATTCTCAACGGTGGTTCCAGCTCGGGTAAGTCCGGGATCGTGAGGTGCCTGCAGACCGTGCTGCCCGATCCCTGGCTGGCGTTCGGCTGCGACTCGTTCGTCGACGCCCTGCCCGCCCGGATGCAGGCCTCGGACGGGGGAATCGCGTTCGCGGCGGACGGCGAGGTGACCGTCGGGGCGGACTTCCTCGCGCTGGAGGCCGCCTGGCGGGAGGGCGTCGCGACGATGGCCCGCGCGGGCGCGCGGATCGTCATCGACGACGTGTTCCTGAGCGGAGCGGCGTCCCAGCGGCGGTGGCGGACGGCACTCGGCGACCTGCCGGTGCTGTGGGTGGGCGTGCGGTGCGAGAGCGCGATCGCCGCGGGCCGCGAGGTCGCCAGGGGAGACCGGATCCAGGGAATGGCGGCGGCGCAGGCGCTGTCGGTGCACGAGGACGTGCACTACGACCTGGAGGTGGACACGACGCACACCGAGTCGTTGGACTGCGCGCGGGCCATCGCCGCCCGTCTCGGCTGACCGCCGGGCCGGCTCGCCGACGCCTTCGCCGGCGTCGTCCCCCACCGCTCACAGGAGCCGCGCCCGGATCCGTTCGCCTCGACGCCGACGCCCGGAGCGGCTGGGCGTAGGCTTCGGTCGGTATCGATGCGGTGGGGGGCAAAGCGTATGGCGACTGGGGCGGTTCAGCGGTGGGGGTCGACCCTCGACTCGGTCGTCGTGTACGCGCAGGGGGCCGTCTGCCTCCGGCGCGCGCGGGGTGTCGTGCCGTCCGACGGGCGGGTCCGGGTGCCGGGGCTGCCCCGCTCGCTGGACCCCGGCTCGCTGCGGGCCCGCGTCCTCGGAGGTGCCGGGGTGCGTGTGACCGAGGCGCGGGTGGAGGTCGAGGCGGAGCCGCTCGGCGCCGTGGCGCCCGACGGGTTGCGGCGTGAGGTCGAGCGGTTGCACGACATCCGCGCGGCGGCCCAGGGGCGCCGGGACCGGCAGGCGAGCCGCATCGAGGAGATCCAGGCCCTGCGCCCGGTCGCACCGGCCCGCAAGCGCGACGATCCGCACCGTCGTACCCCGGTCGACGCGTGGCTGGAGCTCGCCGACTTCGTCGACGACCGGCTGACCGGACTGCACGCCGGCCTCGTCGAGCTGGAGGAGGCGCTGCGCGTCGCCGAGCACGAGCTCGAGGTCGCCACCGACCGGTTCCACCGTGCCTCCGACGACGCCCCGTCGGCGCATGTGGAGACGTCTGTCTGCGCGGTCCTGACCCTCGTCGGGGCCGACGCCGCCGCCCAAGACGTGGAGGTGGAGGTGGAGTACGGGGTTCCGGGTGCCGTCTGGGTGCCGACCTACCGTCTCCACCACCGTCAGGGCGACGGCACGGGACGTCTGGTGCTGCGCGCCTCGGTCGCCCAGCGCACCGGTGAGGACTGGACCGGGGTGCGCGTCGCCCTGGCCACCGCCGACCTCCGGCGCCGTACCGACCTGCCGCGGCTCCGCTCGATCCGGGTCGGACGCCGTCAGGCCGCCGCCGCGCCCTCCGGCTGGCGCGAGCCTCCGGCGGGCCTCGCCGACCTGTTCTCCGGCTACGACGCCGCGGGTCCCCGTCCTGCCGTCGGCGGGTCCGCGGCCCGGCGCGGAGCGCCCGGCTCCGCACCCGGTTCCGCTCCCCCGACGCCAACGCCACCGCCACCGTCTTTCGCGTCGGCATCGCAGGGTTACGGCAGCGCCCCGGGCGCGGTCCCCGCACCCGGCGGCGCCGCAGGAGGGTTCCCGGAGGCGTTCGGTAGCGGGGTGCCCGCCGCCACCGGGGTGCCGCCCGCTCTCGCCGCGCCGGCGCTCACGGGTGCCCCCGCGCCGCGGGCACGCATGGCTCCCCCGGCGCCGGCGCCGGTGGCCGGTCCGCCCGTGCCGAGCGGCGCCGAGCTCGACTACGCCGGACTGGCCCTTTCCGGGCCGGACGAGCGGGGCGCGCGCAGGGGCCGGCTGTTCCCCGACGCCCCCGCCGATGCCGTGGCGGTCGAGTACCGCCGTCGTGCCGAGGCGGTGGCCGCGCTGCCGCTGCCCGGGCACGCCGTGCGGCCCCGGCAGTCGGCCGGGTCGTTCGACCACCGCTTCGACGCCACCGCCCGCGCGGACATTCCCTCGGACGGCACCTGGCACACCGTCACCGTCGGCGAGATCCCGGTCGGTCTGCGCACCGAGTACGTCTGCGTGCCGTCCGTGGAGCCGACGGTGTACGCGACGCTCGTCCTCGACAACGCCACCGGCCAGGCTCTCCTGGCGGGCCCGGTGGAGGTCACCGTCGACGACGACTTCCTGCTGACCGCCGCGCTGCCCACACTCGCCCCTGGCGCTGTCCGCCGGGTGGGGCTCGGGCCCGCCGAGGGCATCCGGGTCACGCGCCGGACGAACCTCCGTGAGTCGACCTCGGGCCTGCTCAACAACACCACCGTCCTCGACCACCGCGTCCATGTGGAGCTGGCGAACGCGCTCGCGAGGCCCGTCACCGTCGAGGTCCGTGAGCGGGTGCCGGTGACCTCCGAGCCGGACGTCCGGATCGAGGAACGCGCCGACTGGACGACACCCGCCGCCGACACGGGGGCCGATCGCCATGCGCCGGGCACCCGCGTCTGGCGGGTGGACCTGCCCGCCGGTTCCACCACCGCCCTCGACGGCGGTTACGAGATCCGCATCCCGACCGGCAAGGCCCTGGTCGGCGGAAACCGCAGGAGCTGACACCCGCCATGTCCACGGCACCGAAGCCGATCGCCCTCCCCGTCACCGCCGTGACGTGCCTGGAGGACCGCGCCCACGTCGAACGCTCCGCCGTGCTCGACCTGGTGGCCGGGGTCCAACGGCTGCGTCTGGGGCCGGTCAGCGGGCTCGCCGTCGACCGCACCCTCCACGCCGAGCTGACCTCCGATCATCCCGCCGCCGTGCTCGACGTGCGGGTCGTCCGCGACTGGACGCCGCGCGGTCCGCTGGCGCCGACCGACGACGACTCCGCCCTGCGGCGCCGCGTCCACGCCCTCGAAGAGGAGCGGGTCGAGCTGGAGCAGCGGCGCGACCGGCTCCGGGCCCGTCTCGACCTGCTGGGCCGGCTCGCCACCGACGTGCTGCGGGAGATCGCCGAGGGCGCCGGTCACGGCGAGAGCGAACGGCCCCGCTGGGCCCGCGAGCTGAACCGGGTGGACGAGGAGCGCGACGAGCACGCTGAACGACTCCGTACCGCGGAGGCGCGGTTGTCGGTCGTCGCGGCCGAACTCAAAGCCTCCCGGCGGGCCATGGATCTCGCCGAGGAGGAGCCCGCCGAGCTGGTCGGTCATGTCGAGCTGACCGTGGAGTCCTCGGCCGCCGGTCCCGCCGCCCTGCGTCTGAGCCATCTCACCCCGTGCGCGCTGTGGCGTCCGGCCTACCGGGCCGTCCTCGACGGGGAGTCGCTCACGCTGGAGACCGAGGCGGTGGTCTGGCAGCGCACCGGCGAGGACTGGTCGGACGTACGGCTGACCCTGTCGACGGCCAGGTCGGCACTGGCCACGGCGCCGCCTCGGCTCGCCGAGGACCGGCTGACGCTCACGGAGCGCTCGGCGGCGGAGCGCCGTACGGTCGACGTCGAGCTGCGCGAGGAGGAGATCGGGAGCCTCGGACCGGCTCCGGTGCTCGGCCTTCCGGGGGTGGACGACGACGGCGAGGCCCGGGTCCTGAGGTCGCCCGCGCCGGTCTCGGTGCCCGGTGACGGGCGCGCCCACCGCGTACCGCTCTCCGCGTTCACGACGGCCGCGCACCGGGAGCACGCCTGCTCCCCCGAGCTGTCTCCCCTGGTCACCCAGGTGGTGCGGTTCGACAACCTGTCCGGCCATGCGCTGCTCGCCGGGCCCGTGGACCTGGTCCGCGACAGTGGTTTCGGCGGGCGCGGCACGCTGGACTTCACCGCTCCCGGCGCCGCCGTGGAGCTGGCCTTCGGCAGCTGCGACGACTACCGGGTCGTCCGGCGTACCGAGGAGGCGAGGGACACCACCGGGATCACCCAGCGGACCGTGGTGACCCGGACGGTCCGGCTGCACGTGTCCCGGTTCTCCGCGCCTGGGGTGCGCGGCGAGCGGGTGGTCACCCTCCGGGAGCGGATCCCGGTGCCGGAGGTCTCGGCGGTGGAGGTGCGTCTTTCCCAGGACGCGTGCTCCCCGGCGCCCACGGAGGTCGACGCCGAGGGCATCGTCCGCTGGGACGTCGCTCTTCCGCCCGGCGGCCGGCGCACGGTGACCCTCGTCTACGAGCTGTCGGCGAGCTCCAAGGTCACCGGTCTCTGACCCGGCCCCGTCTCTGACCCGGCCCGGTGGGGGGAAAGCCGGCGGCAAGCGTGCGGTGGGCGACCATGGCGTGAAGCTCTGAATGGTGCTTCACTTCTTCCATGGCCTACCGCAAGACCCCCGCGGAGACGCGCCGGCTCGAAGACGTCCGCGATCGCCTCGTCGCCCGGGCCACCGAGGTCGTCGCCGAGGTCGGCTGGGCGCGGGCGTCCGTGACGACCGTCGCCGACGCGGCCGGGATCGCCGCCGGGTCGGTCTACCAGCACTTCCCGTCCAAGGGTGCGCTCGCCGTCGAGGTGTTCCGGCGCGCGTCAGGGCGCGAGGTCGAGGTGCTGGGCACGGTACTGCGCGGCGACGGCGACCCCGTCGAGCGCCTCGCCCTCGGCGTGGAGGCCTTCGCCCGGCGCGCGCTGGAGAACCGCGGTCTGGCCTACGCGCTCCTCGCCGCGCCGGCCGAACCGGCCGTCGGCGCCGAGCGGCTCGCCTACCGCCTTCGCTACCGGGCCCTGTTCACCGAGACGATCGAGCAGGGCATGGCGGCGGGGCTGCTGCCCGCTCAGGACGGGCGGGTCACCGCCGCCGCCCTCACCGGGGCGATCGGCGAGGTCCTCGTCGACCCGCTCGGCACCCCCGACGAGGGCGGCACCGAGGAGCTCCTCGTCGAACTGGTCGCCATGGCCCTGCGCTGCGCGGGCGCCGCGCCCAGGCCGTGACACACGCGCTCCCTTTCCACCACTCGCCCTCTGGAGGAATCCGATGACCGCCACGTTCCCCCGCACCGCCCCGAGCGCCGTGACGCACGAGGTGACCAATCAGCCGCCGCCGCTCTCGGGACACGACGTCGCCGACGACCCGGTGCTGATCGAGGGTGTGCGCCGGGAGGGTGCGGAGTGGTACCTCGACGACCTGCACCGGATCGGCCGGCTGGCGGGCAGCGAGGAGACGCAGCGCTGGGCCGAGGAGGCCAACCGGTACGAGCCGGTGCTGCGCACCCACGACCGCTACGGCCACCGCGTCGACGAGGTCGACTTCCACCCCTCATACCACGCCCTGATGGACGTGGCGGTCGGCGAGGGGCTGGCCGGCAGCGCCTGGGCCGACGCGCGGCCCGGCGCCCATGTGGCGCGCGCCGCCGGGTTCATGGTGTGGAGCAGCACCGAGGCCGGGCACGGCTGTCCCGTCTCCATGACGTACGCGGTCGTCCCCGCCCTGCGCCGCTCACCCGAACTCGCCGCGGTCTACGAACCGTTGCTCACGAGCCGGGTGTACGACCCCGGGCTGCGCGCCCCCGGCGGGAAGCGCGGGCTGCTCGCGGGGATGGGCATGACGGAGAAGCAGGGCGGGACCGACGTCCGCGCCAACACCACCGCCGCCGAGGAACAGCCGGACGGTACCTGGCGGCTGCGGGGGCACAAGTGGTTCACCAGCGCCCCCATGAACGACCTGTTCCTCGTCCTCGCCCAGGCGCCCGGGGGGCTGTCCTGCTTCCTCGTGCCGCGCGTCCTGCCCGACGGCGGCCGCAACACGTTCCGCATCCAGCGGCTCAAGGACAAGCTGGGCAACCGCTCCAACGCCAGCAGCGAGCCCGAGTTCGACGACACCGTCGCCTGGCTCGTCGGCGACGAGGGCAGGGGCGTGCGCACCATCATCGACATGGTGACCATGACCCGGCTGGACTGTGTGCTCGGCTCCGCGTCCGGCACCCGCGCCGCGCTCGCCCAGGCCGCCCACCACGCGCGCCACCGTTCCGTCTTCGGCGCCCGCCTCGTCGAGCAGCCGCTCATGCGCAACGTCCTGGCCGACCTCGGCCTGGAGTCGGAGGCCGCCACCGCCCTCGCACTGCGCCTGGCCGGGGCGGCGGACCGTGCCCAGCGCGGTGACGCCGGGGAGCGCGCCTTCCTGCGTCTCGCGACGGCGGTCGGCAAGTACTGGGTCTGCAAGCGGCAGCCGGCCGCGGTCGCCGAGGCCCTGGAATGTCTCGGCGGCAACGGCTACGACGAGGCGTCCGGCCTGCCCCGGCTCTACCGCGACGCCCCCCTCAACGGCATATGGGAGGGCTCCGGCAACGTCAACGCCCTCGACATGCTGCGCGCGCTGGCCAAGGAGCCGGAGTCCCTGGAGGCCTTCGGCTCGGAGGTCGAGGCCGCTCTCGGGGTGGACCGCCGGCTCGACACCGCGTGGCGCGAGCTGCGCGCGGAGCTCGTCCTCACCGAGGACGCGCCGCTGCGTGCGCGGCGGCTCATCGAGCGGGCCGCCCTCGTCCTCCAGGGTTCGCTGCTGGTCCGCCACGCCCCGGCGGCTGTCGCCGACGCGTTCTGCGCGTCCCGGCTCGCCGGCGACCGAGGACTGGCCTTCGGCACGCTCCCGCCCGGAACGGACTTCGCGGCGCTGCTCGACCGCCTGCCCCGGTAGGCGGCAGCCACCCCGTTGGCCCACCCGTCCTCCGGCCGCTCGTCCGCCCGGCGGTCCGCCGCCTTCCGTGACTCCGCCGAACGCCGGTCCCGGCGCTCGCCCCTCTCGTACGAGGGCGGGCGCCGGGCTGTCCCGCCGTGGCCCGACCCGGACTTCACGCCGCCAACCAGCACGTATCGACGCCGCCGTCCCTAGGATGGCCGCCGTGATCACCCAACCCCCCGCCCACCTCGCCATGTTCTCGATCGCCGCCCATGGGCACGTGAACCCCAGCCTGGACATCGTCCGCGAGCTCGTCGCGCGCGGACACCGTGTCAGTTACGCCATCCCCGCCTCCTTCGCCGAGAAGGTCGCGGAGACCGGGGCCACGCCCGTCGTCTACGCCTCGACGCTGCCGACAGACGACGACCCGGACGCCTGGGGCACGGAGCTGATCGACAACGTCGAACCGTTCCTGACCGATGCCGTGCAGGCGTTACCGCAGCTCGCGAAGGCCTTCGAGGGAGATCGCCCCGATCTGGTGCTCCACGACATCACGGCCTATCCGGCCCCGGTACCCGCTCGTACCTGGGGTGTTCCCGCCCTCTCGCTGTGGCCGAACCTCGTGCCGTGGGAGGGGTACGAGGAGGAGGTCTCCGAGCCGATGTTCGCCGAGCTCAAGGCCTCCCCGCGCGGCAAGGCCTATTACGCGCGGTTCGAGGCGTGGCTGGCCGAGCACGGGGTCGACACCCACCCGGACAGGCTGATCGCACGGCCGCGACGCGCGCTCGTGCTCATTCCCCGGGCGCTCCAGCCGCACGCCGACCGGGTCGACGAGTCCGTCTACACCTTCGTCGGCGCCTGTCAGGGCACGCGCGCCGAGCAGGGCGAGTGGCATCGGCCGGCGGGTGCGGAGAAGGTGGTCCTGGTCTCGCTGGGTTCCGCCTTCACGAAGCAGCCGGATTTCTACCGGGCCTGCGTGGAGGCGTTCCGTACGCTTCCGGACTGGCATGTCGTCCTCCAGATCGGGAGGTTCGTCGACGCGGCCGAGCTCGGCGAGCTGCCGGCCAATGTCGACGTGCATGCCTGGGTGCCGCAGTTGGCGATCCTTCGGGAGGCCGACGCCTTCATCACCCACGCGGGCGCGGGTGGCAGCCAGGAGGGTCTGGCCACCGCCACCCCGATGGTCGCCGTCCCGCAGGCCGTCGACCAGTTCGGGAACGCCGACATGCTCCAGGCTCTCGGGGTAGCCCGGCACCTGCCGATGGACGAGGTCACCCCGGAGCGGCTGCGCGAGGCCGTGCTCGGCCTCGTCGGCGACCCCGAGGTGGCCCGCCGGGCCGCCGGGATCCAGGAGGACATGGCGAAGGAGGGCGGCACGCGCCGCGCCGCGGACCTGATCGAGGCCGAGCTCGCCCGGGGCGCGCGTCGAGCCGGGGACGCCACAGACACTTCCTCGGCCGCCCTCCGCTGAGAGGCCTCCAGGCGGTCCCGCTCCCGGGGGGCGGCTAGTCAGACCGCCAGGGCGCGGGCGAGCGCCGTGGCAAATCCGTCGGGGTTGTCGATCATCAGGTTGTGGCCGGCGCCCGGGATCTCGCTCACGGGTATGCCGAGAGCGGACATCTTCTCCGCGTCGGCGTCCGGCAGGCTGCGCTCCCCCACCAGGAAGGTCCGGGGCAGCGTGAACGCGGCGAGGAGCTCGCCCGCCGCGGGCGCGGTCCCCTCGACGAGGGCGACCGCGCTGCGGTGGACGGCACGCGGGTCGGCGAGCCGAAGCCGGGCCGCGTAGTCGGGCCGGTCGGACTCGGCGACCATCCGCGCGAAGCCCTCGGCGACGAACGTGTCCTCGTCCTGGGCGGCGACCGGAGAGCTGAACGCTCCCCCGCCGGCGTACAGGTTGGGCTCGGCCACGACCAGGCGGCGGACCAGGTCGGGCCGGGCCTCGGTGAGATGGATGGCGACGGCGCCGCCCATGGAGTGGCCGACGAGGTCGACCGCCGTGAGCCCGAGGTGGTCGAGGAGCCGGGCGAGCACCGAGGCCTGGGACTCCATGCGGTAGTCGAAGTCCGCGGGCCGGTCGCTCAGTCCGAAGCCGAGGAGGTCCACGAGGAGGGCGCGGCCTCCGCCGAGGGCGGGACGGGCGGCGATGTGGGCGAAGTCGGACGCTCCCGTACAGCCGAGACCGTGCACGAAGACGCGCACCGGCCCGTCACCGGGCAGGTCGATCCACCGGACGTACGCCCGCTCGTCCTCCAGGAACAGTTCCCTCATACCGTCTTCCCCCGTGCTCCGTCGTTCTTCCACCGGTCTTCGTCACTCTACGAGGCTGCACTGACATCGCGCGGCACGCGCTGAGACCGGGCGGCCATGGCAACGTGCGGCATCGGCAGCGGACCCCGGTGGTCACGCGGCCGTGCCCGCGGGGGTGTTGCTGCGTACGGCGGATGAGTACGCGTGCTCATGCCCGCGCCGCCGGGCCCCGGGACGATGGTGCGTGTCACCGCTTCGTCCTCGGATCCAGGGGGCCCGCCCGTGCTCAGCCGTATCGCAGCGAACCTCGTCCCGTTCTTCGGGCGGCTCACCGTCACCACCGACCCCGGGGCCCGGCTCGAACCCGGCAGCATCCTCGTCGTCAACCACACCTCGCTGGCCGACCCCGCCCTCGTGCTCGCCGCGCTGCGCGGGCGGCTGGCCGTCGAGCCCGTCCTGCTGGCCGCCGCGGGCCTCTGGCGGATCCCGCTGCTCGGCCGGGCCCTGGTCCGCGAGGGTCACGTGCCCGTCCACCGGAACTCGGCGCGGGCCGCCGCCGCCCTCGACCACGCCGCGGTCGCGCTCGCCTCGGGGCGGCACGTGATGCTGTACGCGGAGGGCCGCATCCCGCCCCGCGGGGACGCCGCGGAGAATCCTCCGGAGCCGTTCCGGACCGGCCTCGCGCGGCTGGCGCGGGCGACCGGGGCGCCGGTCGTCCCGATCGGGCAGGCCGGCGCCCGCCGGATCACCTCCGGCGGGCGGACGAAGCAGATCGCCGGGGTGCTCACGGCGCCCGTCCGCAGGCCCGGCCTGCACGTGCACATCGGTGCGCCGATCCGGTTGCCGGAGGACGTGGCCGCGGCGACGGCCCTGGCCCACGGCGCCGTCACCGAGGCCTGGCGGACAGCGGCCGGGGCGCTCGGCGAGGCGGCGGCCCTCGGGCCCGAGGTGCCTCCCGTCACGCCGTCGCGGCCGTCCTGGCGGCGGAGGGCGGTCCGGCGCCGGGACTGACGCGCGAGCCGCCCGTCAGGCGGTCTCGCCCACACCCTGGGCGCGCGGTGCCGGGCTCTCCTTCTCCTCCGCGTCGGCCAGCCAGAACAGCACCGGAGAGAGGACCAGTTCGAGAGCGCCGAGCGCCACCTGGAACGCGTGGGGCCATCCCTCCACGGCGAGCGAGAGGATCCGCCCCAGCGCACCCAGCAGGAACACTGCGGTGAGCCATCGGACCACCGTGGCCGGGATCGGCCGCTGCCTGGCCGCCCAGAGCCAGGCGAGGCCGTAGCCGGCGAACGTCGCCCCGAGGAACCGGCCCAGGCTGTCCATCGTCGTGCCGGCCGACTCGGCGCCCGGGACGGCGGCGTTGCCGAGCACGACGTGGACGAGCCCGATCGCCACGCAGGCGTACCCCATCGCCAGGACGAGCCCGCGCAGCCACTTGGCCTTGGTCATGTTCCCAACCCCCTTTCGGCAGGCGCCCGTTCGACGGACGCGTGCTGTGCAGCCTACGAGTGCAGGCCGAGGTCGCCGCCGGGCGGGGTCGCGAAGAAGCGCGCGAGGTCCGCGTCCGTGACCTCGGGGAGGGTAGGCGGGGTCCAGTGGGGGTCGCGGTCCTTGTCGACGACCTGGGCCCGGATGCCCTCGACGAGGTCGGGGGTGGCCAGTGCCGCGCAGGAGACGCGGAACTCCAGGTCCAGGACCTCTTCGAGGGTCGCGAGCGCGCGGGAGCGGCGGAGGGTGGCCAGCGTCGCCTTGAGGGCGGTGGGTGACTTCGAGAGGAGCGTGGTGGCCGTCTCCTTGGCGGCCGGGACGCCGGCCTCGAAGAGGCGGTCGACGATCGTCTCGACCGTCTCGGCGCGGTAGCAGGCGTCGATCCACTCCCGCTGCTCGGCCAGGATGCCGGGCGGGGGCGTCACCGTGTGCCGGGAGACGGCCTCGTCGGCGGGCAGCCGGGTCAGGTCCCGGGCCAGGGCGGGGAGTTCACCGGCGGGGACGACATGGTCGGCGAGGCCGGTGAGCAGGGCGTCGGCGGCACCGATGTGGCCGCCGGTGAGGGCGAGGTGGGTGCCGAGTTCCCCGGGTGCCCGGCCGAGGAGGTACGTACCGCCGACGTCCGGCACGAAGCCGATGCCGGTCTCCGGCATGGCCACCCGCGAGCGCTCGGTGACGACGCGAACGGAGCCGTGCGCGGAGACACCGACGCCGCCGCCCATGACGATGCCGTCCATGAAGGCGACGTAGGGCTTCGGGAAGCGGGCGATGTGGGCGTTGAGCCGGTACTCGTCGCGCCAGAAGGCCGCGGACGCCGTACCGCCGGCGCGGGCGTCGTCGTGGATGGCGCGGATGTCGCCGCCCGCGCAGAGGCCCCGCTCCCCCGCGCCCTCGATGACGACGGTGGTGACGTCCGGGTCGTGCTCCCACGCGGTGAGGGCCCGGTCGACGGCGAGGACCATGGTGTGGGTGAGCGCGTTGATGGCGCGGGGGCGGTTCAGGGTGATGAACCCGGCCCGGCCCTCCGTCCGGAGGAGTACGTCGGTTGTTCCGGTCGGCACGTTCACTCGGCCCGTTCCCTTTCCCTCGACTGCTCGCTTTCTCGATCACCGTACCGGCCCGGAAGGGGACGGCCCGGTCCGATCGAGCACGGGTGGTCACCAGGTGCCGGACGAGCGGGAGGGGGCGGCTGAGCGGTCTGTGGGGAAAACGGGGCGGGAAGGACTCATCCGCTTCTCGCGGATCCTGATTGCACGGTGCACGGTCAGAGATCGGCCGCTACCCCGCGTCCTCGATGGCGAGTCCTTCCCGTCCCTTCCCATGGAACCACCGCGCCGGTGAGGACGCGAGCGCCCGTCGGAGCGGTGGTTCCCGAGTCGGGGCGGATCAGGCCGGGAGCAGGTCCTGGGGGACGCGCACCTGGCGGGGGGTCGCCATGCGAAGTTCGACGATGTCGCGGACCGTGGGCCACTCCTCGTCGAGGATCGAGTAGAAGGCCGTGTCGCGGACCGCGCCGTCGAGGCCGCGGGAGTGGGCCCGGCGGACACCTTCGCAGGTGGCGCCGAGGCGTTCGATCGCGATCCTGGATCGGGTGTTGCGGGCGTCGGCGCGCATCGTGATGCGGCGGACGCCCCAGGTTTCGAAGGCGTGCCGGAGCATCAGGTACTTGGCCTCGGTATTGATGCCGGTGCCCCGTGCCTCGCCGCCGATCCAGGTGTTCCCGATCTCGGCCGCGTCCGGGACGGCGGTCAGGGGATCACCGTGGGGCATGCCGGGGACGGGGGGCCAGATCAGAGGGCCCCGCCAGTAGTCGAGTTCGAGGAAGCGGGTCGATCCGATGACTCGCTCGTCGGCCGTACTCACCAGGGCGAAAGGCAGGCACCGGCCCGCCGCCTGATCCGCGAGGGCGCGGGCGATGTAGTCGAGGGCCGATTCCAGGCCGTCGGGCACGGGGGTGAAGGCGTAGGCCGATCGGTCCGCCCCGCCGGCCCGGGCGAGGGCTTCGGCGTGCCGCATCGCCAGCGGCTCCAGGCGCACGGTGCGCCCGGTCAGGAGAACAGGTACTGGCACGGAACCTCGGGTCTTTCACGGGCAGGGAGAGCCGCCGCCGCGGGTGGTCCGCGACGGAAGCAGGAGGGAGGTTCTCGCCGGTGCCGATCACGTCAAGCAAGCGACAAACGAGCAGGTAAAACGGTTCGTCACCGGTGCGAGGAGGACAGTATGCAGCCACAATCGCTCGGAGAACAGAACCCGGAACGAACCCGGATGCACGCGTGGGTGAAGCCTGTCGGACACCCGGGTTCGCCGGTCTCACGGGACGGACGGAGCCGCCCGCCAGTCGGACGCCGATCCCGCTCAGACGCAGGTGGGATGGCCCCAGCCATCGGGGTTCTTGGCGATGGTCTCGCCCTTGTCGTACGCCTTGCCGCAGCGGCAGCGACCGGAGAATCGGGCCTTGAGCGTGCCGCCGTTCGGGCGACCCGTGCGGGCGGAGGACGAGGAGGTACGGGCCGAGGACGAACCCGCCGATCCGGCCGGGCCCGAGGGCGCGGAGGAGCGCGTACGGGGCGCGGAGGCGCGGGTCGAGGGTTCGGGCGGGGGCAGCGGGGCGCCGGTGGCGGAGCCGAGGGGCTCCTGCGTACGGGCGCTGTGGCTGGCCGCGCGGTCGGCGGCGTCGTTGAGCGGGTCTCCGTCGACCTGGTGCGCCGGGACGTAGACGAAGGCGACGTCCCGGCCGGTGAGGAGTGCGTCGATCCGGACGACGAGGTCCTTGTTGGCGACGGGGGTGCCCGCCGCCGTCTTCCAGCCCTTGCGCCGCCAGCCGGGGAGCCAGGTCGTGACGGCCTTCATGGCGTACTGCGAGTCCATGCGGACCTCGGCGGGCACCGCCGGGTCGAGGGTTTCGAGCAGTCTTTCCAGGGCCGTGAGTTCGGCGACGTTGTTCGTCGCCCTGCCGAGAGGGCCGGCCTCCCAGCGGTCGACGACTCCGTCGGCGCCGCCGATGACCCAGGCCCAGGCCGCGGGGCCGGGGTTTCCCTTGGACGCGCCGTCGCACGCCGCGATGATCTTTTCTGCCATCCCACGATCCTGACACGGCGGCGGGGGTGGGCGGTCCACCCGGCGGGGGTGGGCGGCCCCGCCCCGCCACCGGTCAGAAGGCGACTGTCAGAGACTGTCAGAAGGCGCCCGTCAGAAGTTGCCGTAGTTGACCTGCCAGGTGGGCAGGCCCATGCGGCGCCACAGGGCGACGACGCGGTCGCGGTCGTCCAGGGAGACCCGGACGGCGTACCGGTGGCGTACGTGGGCGTCGAAGAGCTCCGCCTTCACGAGGTCGTCGCCGCGGCCGTCGCCGGAGGCGCGCATCCACAGCTCGTCGTAGGGCACGCCGTGGCGGGCGAGCCAGGCCTCGGTGATCTCCCGGTGGTCCTCGCTGCGGCCGGAGAGCAGGACGATGCGGTCGCTCTCGGCGGCCCGGAAGGCCCGCAGGGCGTCGCGCACGGAGACGTTGAGCAGGTCGAGGTCGCAGCGCGTGAAGTCGTACGGTCCACGGTCGCCGCGCAGCGCGAGAGTGCCGTCGATGTCGCACATGACGGCGGACGGCAGGGCCGGGTCGGGGACGTACGGCGTGCCCGACCCGGGCTCTCCGCCGAGCCACTCCGCGGTGAGGCGCCAACCGCCGCGGGTGGCTTTGGCGTGCTTGTCGGCGAGGATCCGGATGATCTCCTCGCCGACGGGCCGCTCGCGGGCCGCGTCGCGGCGGACGCACTCGTCGACGGGGACGTCGGTGAAGTCGTGGACCACGAAGGTCACGGGCCGGCCGACGACGGCCGCCTTCAGCCGCTTGGGGATGTGCGGGGTCAGGTGGGTGTTGTCGACGACGACGTCGAAGCCGTCGTCGACGGCGGACCGGACGGCGGCGTCCTGGATGTCGAGGACGGTCCGCTCGTGGGCGTGCGAGCGGCCCCGCTCGGGGGCGGGCACGTCGAGCATGGTCCGGAGGTCGTCGAGGTTGACGCGGCGTACGCGTCCCTCGGCGGCGGCCTGGAGGGCGCGGGCGGCCGTCGTCTTCCCGGAGGCCGGGAGGCCGGTCATGACGTGGACGACAGGCACGGTCAGTTCTCCTTGTCGTGGGTGAAGGGGTCGGTGGCCTCGGGGCGCAGCTGACGCCAGACGAGGAGATCGGTGGAGCGCCCGTCGAGGCGCAGGAAGAGCAGGGCGCGCAGGGCCCGGTCGGCCACGTCCGCGGCGGCGCGGGCGAAGGCGGCGCGGTCGCCCGCGAGGTGCGTGAGCCGGCCGTACGCCTCGTCGAGGGCCCGCTCGCGGCGGGCGGCGGCCTCTTCCAGGCCGGTGATCACCTCGCGTACCCAGGCGTCGAACTCGTCGGGGACCTGCTCCAGGAGGGCGTCGAGCGGCTTGCCGCCGGAGGCCTCGACCTCGGCGACGGAGCATCCCAGGCCCTTGGCCAGCTGTGGCGCGGGCACGGCCGCGAAGCGCTGGATGCCGTGGCCGCGCCAGATGTCCCGCTCGGTGACGCCGGTGAGCACCTTGTGGAGGCGTACGTACTCGGCGATCTTGGCCTTGGCGCGCACACCGGAGGCGAAGCGGAGCACGAAGCCCTCGGCGTCGGTGCCGGTGGCGGGGGCGCCGCCCGGGAGCGTGCTGGACTCGGTCAGCTCGACGAGCTCGGCGACGGTCATGGCGGGCCAGACGCGGACGACGGACCCGATGGGAGCCCAGGGGCCCGCGGCCTCGGCCAGGGGTGTCTCGGTGCCGTCCGGGCCGAAGGCGGCGAGCAGGACGAGGTCGCGACGGTCGCCGTAGTTCACGACGATGCGGTTCTGCGGGTAGAGGGTCTCGGCGAGGTAGGTCACACCGGGGGTCAGGCCCGTGGTGTCGGCGGTGTCCAGGTGGCGCTGGGCCCAGGTGGCCTGGGTGCTGGTGAAGGAACCCTTGGAGGCGGCGCGCCAGCGGCCGTCGTAGTGGAAGACGACCGCGAGGCTGCCGTCGACCTTGTCGTACACCTCGAAGGGCTCGTCGGGCAGCGGCGGTGCGTAGGGGCGGCCGGCGGCGTGCTCGGAGAGGTTGAAGAACTTGGGGAGGGGAAGCGCGACGATCCGCCCGGTGGTGTCGTCGGCGACGAGACCGCGGCAGCGGATGGTGGCGCGGTTCCAGCGCTGTTCGTACTGGCACGCGCGCGTGTACGTGTAGATCGACAGCGGCAGCTCGGGGTGGCTCTTGCGGGTGATGTGCCCGGCCGCGAGGGCTTCGTCGAGCTCCTCGGGCGCCATCAGGTCGTGCAGAGTCAGGGTCTCCTGGCTCATGGGGTCCCTCCCATTGGTCCGATGATCCATTCTCGGGTCGGGAGGGCCCGGAGAACAGCGAATATTCCCCGATGAGGACCGGGGACGGGCGAGGCTCGGGCAGTCGGGCGGGCTCCCCGAACCCGGGCGTGTCGGTGGTGCCCCGTAGACTCGCCGTCTCCCCGCCGGTGACGGAACCGGCGCAGTCGAAGGAAGCGAGCCCCATGAACCACGCGGACGGCACGGCACCGATCTACGCCGAGCTCATACGGGAGCGGGGGGATGTTCCGGCTGACGTCCGCCAGGTCGCCGAGGAGGTGCTGCGGGACCTCAGCCGTGTCATCCAGCTGCCGCCGCAGGGCGTCCCGGGGCCGCAGGGAGGCGTCGTGCACGCCGGTGTCGGGCCGCAGATGGGCGTCGGCGGACACCCGGGCGCCATGGGCCAGGGAGGTCCGATGGGGCAGGGCGGTCCGATGGGGCACCCGGGCGGCATGGGGCAGGGCGGATCGATGGGGCAGGGCGCCGCGATGGTGCAGGCCGGCGGCGCGGTCGTTCCGCACCGGCCGATGCGCTGAGCGGTTGGCCGCTCCTGTCGTCGGGGCGTTGTCAGTGCCGTACGTCACGCTGTCTCCCGTAAGGCCCGCACCGCGATCGGACGGGCCCCGCACGACGAACTGGGGATGACGGCATGGCCGAGGTTCTGCTCTTCCATCACGTGCTCGGGCTGACGGAGGGGGTCGGCGCGTTCGCCGACGAGCTGCGACGGGCCGGGCACACGGTGCACGTGCCCGATCTGTACGAGGGGCGGACGTTCGACGACGTCGAGGCCGGGGGTGCGTACGCCCAGGAGGTCGGCTTCGACGTCCTGACGGAGCGCGGCGAGCGGGTGGCCGAGACGCTGCCGGACGAGCTGGTGTACGCCGGGTTCTCCCTCGGTGTGCTGCCCGCGCAGAAACTGGCGCAGACCCGGCCGGGTGCCCGCGGCGCGCTGCTGTTCAGCGCCTGTGTGCCGGGGGACGCGTTCGCCCCGGCCTGGCCGGACGGCGTTCCCGTGCAGGTGCACGCGATGGACGCCGACCCGTTCTTCGTCGGGGACGGGGACCTGGCGGCGGCGCGCGAGCTGGTCGCGGACGCCGGGGACCGCGAGCTGTTCCTGTACCCCGGGAGCTCGCACCTGTTCGCGGAGCGCGGTGCGGCGTCGTACGAGCCGGAGGCGACCGGCGCGAGTCTCGCGCGCGCCCTCGCCTTCCTGGCCGCTCTCAAGCCGTAGCACGGCACGCGCGCGTGGCCGGGTCGGCCGATCGGTCGACCCGGGGGTCGGCCGATCGCCGTCGGCCCGGGGCCGGGCGGCGGACCGTACGGGGCTTTGCCAGGGCGGAGGATCGGGGCAGGCGCGGAGCCCGCTTCCGGGCGGTGCCGTCCGCGTGCGTCCCGTAGCGAGGAGTCCGACATGACGAAGTTCCGCCGTGCGTCCCGTACCGCCCGGGTCCTCGTGCCCGGCGCGGTGGCCGTCGCCTTGCTCGCGGGCTGCGCGCAGGGCTCGGGCGCGGCGGAGAGCGCCTCGCCCTCCACCGCCTCGCCCTCCGCAAGCGCGTCCGGGTCCGTCGCACCGCCGCCGCCCGCTTCCGCTCCCGTGCCCGGCACCTCGGCCCCTGGCTCGGCCCCGGCCGCTCCGGCCACGCTGCTCGTGACCGACTTCGGCTCCGACACCGTCACCTTCGTCGACCCGGCGCGCGGGGCCACGGGCTCCGTGAAGGTCGGCGCCGCTCCGTACGGTCTCGTCCTCGGCGCCGACGGACGGGCCTGGGTGGCGACGGCCGAGGGGGTGGCGGTGATGGACACCGTGACCCGGGAGCGGCTGGCCCTCGTCCCGTACCGGACGGACAGCGGCCCCGTGACGTCGGGCGAGTACCGGGGCGGCGGCATGGGCATCGCGCTCGCGCCGGACGGGCGACGGGTGTACGTCGGGGTCAACGTCCCTGGCGGGAACGGCACCCTGGAGGTCCTCGACACGGCGACCCTGCGGTTCACGGACACGGTGCCGGTGGGGCGGCGCCCGTTCGACGTGGACGTGTCGCGGGACGGCGCGGAGGTGTACGTGACGAACCACGACTCCTTCGACGTCACGGTCGTCACGGCGGGGTCGCTGAGCCCGCGACGCGTGGAGGTCGCCCCGTACGGGACGGAGGGCGGGCTCGGTTCGTGGCTCAAGCCGCACTACACGGCCGTACGGCCCTCGGACGGCAGGCTGTTGCTGCCCTTCGAGGGCGAGCGGCTCGCGGTGGTCGATCCCCGGACGGGCCGGACGACGATCGAGCCGATGACGGCGAACACGCATCAGCACGGCACCGCGGTGACCGCCGACGGGACGCTCCTTACCGTCGGCACGGGACCGATCGACCCGGACGTGGACGAGGGGCCCTCGCTCACCGTGCGGACGCCGGGCGGGACCGAGCGGGTCTACCCGCTGGAGGGCCCCCACGAGAGCGTGGCCGTGTCCCGGGACGGGCGCACGGCCTATGTGACGGGTGGCTTCACCCGGGACGGGTACTGGGACGGGCTGAGCGTCGTCGACCTCGACTCGGGTGACGTCCGCCGGCTCCCGGCGGGCTCGCGGCCGCTGGGGATCGTCGTCCTCTGAGGCTTGGGCGGCGGGTGCCCGAGCTGGGCCCTGGCGGTGGCTAGCGCGGAGGCAGGACGGTGAGCACCCGCTCGATGAACGCCTTGAAGTCGGCCATGAAGTCGCTCAGGAACTGCTGGGTCGTCGGGTCGGTGACCTCGCCGTCCTCGGTGAAGAGGCCGGGGACGAACTGGATGTACGCCTCCGGGGCGTTCATCTGCGGGGAGTTGCAGAAGCTGAGCACCGAGCGGAGGCTCTGCTGGGCCACGGCGGTGCCGATCTTGCCGGGCGAGGCGCCGATGACGGCGGACGGCTTGTGGGTGAAGGAGTTGGTGCCCCAGGGACGGCTGGCCCAGTCGATGGCGTTCTTCAGACCGCCGGGGATGGAGCGGTTGTACTCGGGGGTCACGAACAGGACGGCGTCGACGGCGGCGATGGCCTCCTTCAGCGCCTTGCCCTCGCGGGGGTAGTCGGCGTCGAAGTCGTGGTTGTAGAGCGGGAGGTCCTTGATCGGGATCTCCCGGAACTCCAGACCCGGCGGGGCGACGCGGATGAGGGCCCTGGAGAGGATCCGGTTGATGGACTTCTCCGACAGACTGCCCACGAAGTAACCGACCTGGTAGGTGCTGCTCATGCGCGCTGTTCCGCCTTCCGTGCGGCCGTGCGGGGATGCCCCGGCAACGTAACCCGGTCCCCCCGCACCAGCGACCGGAGCCGGCGCCGAGCCTGACCGGACCGGAGCGGACCGTTCCGAAGAGCGATCCCGCCGCAATGACGATAAAAAGGGTGAACCACGGATAGTCAGCGAAAAATTGCCACATGGGCTTGCTCAGTCATCACTGAGGGCATTTTGCACGCTCATACGAAAGGGCGGACAGCGTGACTCGACCGAGGATTCTCGTGGTGGGCGCCGGATTCGCCGGAGTGGCCTGCGTACGGCGGCTCGAACGGCGGCTGACCGACCGGGAGGCGCTGATCACGCTCCTGTCGCCGTTCTCGTACCAGCTGTACCTGCCGCTGCTCCCCCAGGTGGCTTCGGGGGTGCTCACCCCGCAGTCGGTCGCGCTGTCGTTGCGGCGCAGCGAGCGGCACCGGACGCGGATCGTCCCGGGCGGGGCGGTCGGCGTGGACACGGAGGCGAAGGCCGTCGTGGTGCGGACGATCTCCGGCGAGTACGTGACGGAGCCGTACGACCATCTCGTGCTCGCGCCCGGCAGCGTGACCCGCAGCTTCGACATCCCCGGTCTCGCCGAGCACGCGCGCGGCATGAAGACGCTCGCGGAGGCCGTGTACATCCGGGACCACGTCATCGCCCAGCTGGACCTCGCGGACGCCAGCAACGACGAGGCCGAGCGGGCCGCGCGGCTGCGTTTCGTGGTGGTCGGCGGCGGTTACGCGGGCACGGAGACGGCGGCCTGCCTGCAGCTGCTCACGCACAACGCGGTCAAGCGGTATCCCCGGATCGACCCGCGGCTCATCAAGTGGCATCTGGTGGACATCGCACCGAAGCTCATGCCCGAGCTGGGCGACAAGCTGGGCACCGCCGCGATGAACATCCTGACCGGCCGGGGCATCGAGGTGTCGCTCGGGGTGTCGGTGGCCTCGGTCGACGAGGAGGCGGTGACCCTCACGGACGGGCGTGTCCTGCCCAGCCGGACGCTGATCTGGACGGCCGGGGTGGCCGCCAGCCCGCTGATCGGCACGCTGGGCGCGGAGACCCTCCGCGGGCGGCTCGTCGTCGGTCCCGACATGGCCGTACCGGGGCTCGACCGGGTGTGGGGGCTCGGCGACGCGGCGGCGGTGCCCGATCTCGCCAAGGGCGAGGAAGGGGCGATCTGTCCGCCGACCGCGCAGCACGCGATGCGGCAGGGCAAGGCGCTCGCCGACAACGTGGTCGCGACGCTGCGCGGGAGCCGGACCGAGCCGTACGTCCACAAGGACCTGGGGCTCGTGGTCGACCTCGGCGGGATGGACGGGGTGTCGAAGCCGCTCGGCGTGGAGCTGCACGGGATGCCGGCGCAGGCCGTGGCCCGCGCCTATCACTGGTCCGCGCTGCGGACGAACGTGGCCAAGGCGCGGGTGATGACGAACTGGCTGCTCAACGCCGCCGCCGGCGACGACTTCGTACGGACCGGGTTCCTCGCGTCGAAGGCGGGGACGCTGCGGGACTTCGAGTACACCGACGTGTATCTGACCCCGGAGCAGGTACGGCTCCACACGGCCTCGTTCCGCGGCGGGGCGGTCGAGGCCGGCTGAGCACCGGGCCGGGAGGCCCCCGGGGACGGGGCGCCGGCCCCCGGGCTCGCGCGTGACGCCGTCCCGCGGCCTCAGCGCGCGAGGTCGGGGGCCGGGCCCATGACGACGACGGGTTCGCGGGCGGGGTCCAGGGCGACGAGGAGCTCGCGGAGCGTGCCGCGTTCCAGGGCGACGCAGGCCTGTGTGGGGCCGCCGTGGTCGACGTGGATCCAGACCCCGCCGCCCTTCCCGGCGCCGAGAGGCCTCTCCTTGTCGAGGGGTGTGCGGCCCGGTACGCGGTTGTAGTCGATGGCGATGACGTGGTCGAAGGAGCCTTCGAGGGACTCGCCGGAGAAGCCGGTGCCGCTGATGGCGAACTCCTCGTCCTGGTCGTACGGGAGCAGGGCGCCCGGGTCGGGAAGCCGTCCGCCCGCGTCGCCGAGCCGGAAGACGCCGATGGGGGTGCGCAGGTCCCCCGCGTCGTGGTCGGCGGTCCAGCCGCGCAGGGCGTTGTGGGCGGGCCAGGGTCCGGCCGCCGCGGTCCACCGGCCCGCCGCGTCCCGCTCATGGAGCACGGCCACGGCGGTGTTGCTGTCCGCGGTGGCTCCGGTGACGACGAACGCCTGGGTGGTGCCGTCGGGGATCCGGGCCTGGGTGGCCGGGCCGATGCCGGGGATTCCGGGAGCCCGGTCGGGGCGGGCGTCGCCGGCGGCGGGGGCGGACGCGGAAGCGGGGGTGGAAGCCGGGCCGGACGTCCGCGGCTCAGGGGTGGTCGGTGCGGGGGCGGGCGGGGCGGTGCGCGCGCAGCCGGTGAGCAGCAGGGCCACGCACAGCGTGCCGGCGCTCAGCAGCGCGGGGGCGCCCTTACGGACGGGCATGGGGCATCCTCCTGGCCGGGGGCGGTGCAGCGATCCGTACCCGCTCGACGGTCGGGACTGCGGCCGTGACCGTGCCCCCACCCGTACGGAGTACTGAGCGCCCACGCCGACACCGACGCTTTACGCCGACACCGACACCGACGCCGACGCCGGAAAGCGGTTGACCGGCCGTCGCCGGCGCGTTTACCTGTACTGATGAACGATCTTCACATCGCACAGGCCCGGAGCGAGGCGCAGCTCGCGGACTGGCGGGCCGTGCACAACACCGTCATCCCCACGGCCGTCCTCTCCCTCGACGAGGTGAGGGAGCGGGCAGGCCGGAACCGCCTGGACGTCGCGTACCTCGGGGACGTCCCGGTGGGCTGTTCGACGGTGCGGCCGCCGGACGAGGAGACGGCGGCGGCGACGGTCATCGCCCGGACGCTGCCCGGCTTCCGGGGGCGGGGCTTCGGGACGGCGCTGTACGAGCGGGGGCTCGCGCACGCGCGGACGCTGAGCGACGAGGGGGTCGAGACGGTGGTCCTCGCCTCGAACGAGGAGGGGCTGCGGTTCGCGCTGGCGCGCGGCTTCGTGGAGGTGGAACGGTACGTCCTGCCGGGCGATACGGTGCCGTTCGTGGCGCTCCGGCTGGGCTGAAGCCCCCTCACCCCGGGCAGAGCTGACGATTCGTCAGTTCAACCCGTCACGGGTATGGGAACCTTCGGGGCCCGGCGCTAACCTCCGCGCATGATTCGGACAGTGGTGTGGGGTACCGGAAATGTCGGGCGCGCGGCCATCCGTGCCGTGGACGCCCACCCAGGTCTCGAACTCGCGGCCGTCCTCGTGTCCGACCCGGCGAAGGTCGGCCGCGACGCGGGCCGGCTCGCGGGGCTCGGGTACGACCTCGGGGTGGTGGCCGGCGACGACGTCGGCGCGGTGCTCGACGGGCGGCCCGGGGCGGTGGTGTACGCGGCCTCCGGCGACACCCGGCCCGACGGGGCGCTCGCCGACGTGGCGCGGGCGGTGGCGGCGGGCGCGGTGGTGGTGACGCCCGCGCTGTATCCGTTGTACGACCAGCGCAACGCACCGGCGGAGTTCCGGGATCCGGTGCTCGCGGCGGTCGCCGAGGGCGGCGGTTCGCTCTTCGTGTCGGGCGTGGACCCGGGCTGGGGCAACGACGTGCTGCCGCTGCTCGTGAGCGGGCTCGCGGCCACGGTGGACGTGATCCGCTGCCAGGAGATCTTCGACTACTCGACGTACGAACAGGAGGAGTCGGTCCGGGAGTTGGTGGGGATGGGCCGGCCGATGGAGTACGAGCCGCCGATGCTGTGGCCCTCGGTCCCGACGATGATCTGGGGCGGGCAGGTGCGGCTGATGGCCCGCGCGCTGGGCGCCGAGCTCGACGAGATCCGCGAGACGATGGAGCGGCGCCCGCTGGAGACCACGGTGAAGACGCGGACGATGGGCGTCTTCGAGGCGGGGACGCAGGGCGCGATCCGCTTCGAGGTGCAGGGCATCGTCGGCGGGGAGCCCAGGATCGTCATCGAGCACGTCACCCGTATCCACCCGTCGTGCGCGCCGGACTGGCCGGTGCCGCCGGACGGGGCGGGGGCACACCGGGTGATCGTCGAGGGCAGCCCGCGGATCGAGGTGACGGTGGCGGCGACCGACGAGGGAGAGAACCGTTCGGCCGGCGGCAACGCCACGGCGGTGGGCCGGCTCGTCGGGGCGATCGGCTGGCTGGTGGCGGCGGAGCCGGGACTGTACGACGCGTTGGACGTACCGCTGATGCCGGCGGTCGGGAAGCTCGGAAGGAGACCGCGGTGATCATCGACATTCCCGAGGGCCAGGAGCCGATCGGGTACGTGTGGGGCGACATGGTTCCGGAGATCGGGACGGCGGCGGCGAACTTCTCGCTGTCGGTGTACGCCCATACGACCCTGGGGCTGCGCGAGTTCGAGGCGGCGCGGCTGCGGATCGCGCAGATCAACGGCTGCGGGTTCTGCCTGGACTGGCGCACCGACCGGGACGGCGTGAAGGTCGAGGAGGGCTTCGACGGGCTCGTCGAGGCCTGGCGGACGACGGAGGTCTCGGAGTCCTTCGACGAGCGGACGCGGCTGGCGGCCGAGTACGCGGAGCGGTACGCGCTGGACCACCACGGTCTGGACGAGGAGTTCTGGGCGCGGATGACGGCGCGGTACAGCCAGGCGGAGATCGTGGAGCTGTCGATGAGCATCGGCTCCTGGCTGGCGTTCGGGCGGCTCAACCGGGTGCTCGGCCTCGACACGGTGTGCGTGCTGCCGACGCACTGAGGGCGTGACACGCGGAGGGGCCGGCCGGGATCACCGGCCGGCCCCTCCCCCGTTCCGCGGTTCCGTCGTTCCCCCGTTTCCCCGTTTCCCCGTTCCGCGGTTCTCCCGTCAGAAGTCCTCAGCGACGATCCGCTCGATGTTCCGCTCGGCCAGGGCCGTGATGGTGACGAACGGGTTGACGCTCGCGTTGCCGGGGATCAGGGCGCCGTCGATGACGTACAGGCCCTGGTAGCCGTGGAGCCGGCCGTGGTTGTCGGTCGCCTTGCCCAGGACGGCGCCGCCGAGCGGGTGGTAGGTGAGGTGGTCGCCCCAGATCTTGTACGCGCCGAAGAGGTCGGTGCGGTAGATCGTGCCCTCCTTGGCGTTGATCTTGTCGAAGATCGTCTTCGCCGCGTCGATGGAGCTCTGCTTCCAGGACTGCTGCCAGGAGAGGTCGACCTTGCCCGTGGCCGGGTTCCAGGTGAACTCGGCCCGGTGGGGGGTCTTGGTGATGGAGAGGTAGAAGGAGGCGTAGGTCTCGATGCCGGTCGGCAGCGGGGCCACCTCGGCGAAGGCGCCGCCCGCGTCCCAGTTGTCGATGCCCGCGGTGGGCATGGCGGACTGGAGCTTGCCGGTGGGGTCCCACATGTGGTTGGCCCGGCCGCACATGACGTTGCCGTTGTCGCCCCAGCCCTTGCCGATCTCATCGTTGAGGGCGGGCAGGGCACCCGTGGCCTTGAGCCGGGTCAGGAGCTTGCTGGTGCCGACGCTGCCGGCGGCGAAGAAGACCTTGTCGGCGGTGACGGTCTTGCTCACGAGGGTGACGCCGGTGGTGTCGATCTGGTCGATGGTGACGGTGTAGCCGCCGCCGGACGCCGGGGTCACCGAGGTGACCTTGTGGAGGGCCGAGACGGTGACCCGGCCGGTGGCCGCGGCCTGGGAGAGATACGTCTTCTGGAGGGTCTTCTTGCCGTGGTTGTTGCCGTAGATGACCTCGCCGGCCAGCGCCGACCTCGGCACGGAGCCCGCGAGCTCCTGCTTCATGTACTCCCAGTCGTAGACGTTCGGCACGAAGACGAACGGGAAGCCGGAGCGCTGGGCGTGCTTCCGGCCGACGCGGGCGTACTGGTAGCAGGAGGCGCTCTCCCACCAGGCCTGGTCCACGGCGGTGACGCCGAGTCCGGCGTTGGCGCGCGGGTAGTACGTCGCGTACATCTCCTGCGCGTCGACGGTGGGGAGGATGGCGCCGAAGTTCTCCCGGCGCGGGGTGACGGCCATGCCGCCGTTGACGAGGGAGCCGCCGCCGACGCCCCGGCCCTGGTAGACGGTGATGCCGGCGAAGTCCTCGGCGTCGAGGATGCCGGTGTGGCAGGGGACGTCCTTGTCGAGCGGGAAGCCGAGGAAGTTGCTCAGGGGCTGCTTGGTGCGGCTGCGCAGCCAGAACGAGCGGTAGTCGGGCGTGGTGGTGTTGGCGAAGATGTTGCCGTCGGGCCCGGGGGTGTCCCAGGCCATGCCCATCTCGACCATGTGAACGGCGACGCCGGCCCGGGCGAGGCGCAGGGCGGCGACGGAGCCGCCGTAGCCCGTGCCGACGACGAGGGCCGGGATGTGGGCGCCGCTCGGGATCGGGGTGTTGGCGAGGCGGGTCTCGGCGTGGGCCGGGGCGGCGTGGCCGACGAGGGCCGCGGCGCCGAGAACGGAACCTGTTCCCGCGAGGAATCGACGGCGACTGACCCCGCCGATTCCCTTGACGGACTGGGGGTGTTCACTCATGTGGAGTTCCTCACTCTGGAGCGAATGGGAACATGTTCTACTGTTGACGATCCGGGAAGTCACGAGAAACCGACGGGTAACTTACGTCCGGATCTTCCGAATCCTCCGGATCTTGCACTCGGAGGGTCCTGGACCGCGGCCCCGACCGGGGCTGGGGCCACGATCGGGACCGCTGCCCGGGATCAGAGCGCGGCGGTGTCCGGGGCGCCGGTGAGCCGCTCGGGTGTGAGCAGTTCGGCGAGCCGGTGCGCGGGCAGCAGGCCCTTCTCCAGAGTGAGTTCGGCGACGCCCCGACCGGTGGCGAGAGCCTCCTGCGCGATGGCCGTGGCGGTGGTGTAGCCGAGGTGAGGGTTGAGGGCGGTGGCGAGACCGATGGAGTTCTCCACGGCCGCGCGGAGCGCCTCCGTGTTGGCCGTGATGCCGTCCACGCAGCGCTCGGCGAGCGTGAGGCAGGCGGCGCGGAGCGAGAGCAGGCTCTTGGAGAGGGCGTGGAAGATGACGGGTTCGAAGGCGTTGAGCTGGAGCTGTCCGCCCTCGGCGGCCATGGTGATCGTGATGTCGTTGCCGATCACCTCGAAGGCGACCTGGTTGACGACCTCGGGGATCACCGGGTTGACCTTGCCGGGCATGATGCTCGAACCGGCCTGGACTGCGGGGAGGTTGATCTCGCCGAGGCCCGCACGCGGCCCCGAGGAGAGCAGGCGCAGGTCGTTGCAGGTCTTGGAGAGCTTGACCGCGATGCGCTTCAGGACGCCGGAGAGCTGGACGAAGGCGCCGCAGTCCTGGGTGGCCTCGATGAGGTTGGCGGAGGTGACCAGCGGAAGGCCGGTCAGCTCGGCGAGGTTGCGCCGAGCCGTCTCCGCGTAACCGGGGGCGGCGTTGAGGCCGGTGCCGATGGCGGTGGCGCCGAGGTTGATCTCGTGGATGAGCTCGACGGCCTCGGCGAGGCGCCCGCGGTCCTCCTCCAGCATCACGGCGTACGTGGAGAACTCCTGGCCCAGGGTCATGGGCACCGCGTCCTGGAGCTGGGTGCGGCCCATCTTGACGACCTCGCGGAACTCCAGGGCCTTGGCGGCGAAGGCGTCCTGGAGCACGGCCATCGCGAGGAGGAGCTCACGGGCCGCGCCGATCGCCGCGATGCGGATGGCGGTCGGGTAGACGTCGTTGGTGGACTGGCCGAGGTTGACGTCCTCGTTGGGGTGGAGGCGGGCGTAGTCGCCCTTGGCGTGGCCGAGGAGCTCCAGGGCGCGGTTGGCCACGACCTCGTTGGCGTTCATGTTGGTCGACGTACCGGCGCCGCCCTGGACCACGTCGACGACGAACTGGTCGTGGAGGTGTCCCGAGCGGATCTCCCGGCAGGCGCCGGCGATGGCCGCGGCCTTGTCGGCGGGGAGCAGACCCAGCTCCTCGTTGGCGCGGGCCGCGGCCTCCTTGACGGCGGCGAGCGCGTCGATCAGCAGGGGATAGACGGAGATCGGCATGCCGGTGATGGCGAAGTTCTCGGTGGCGCGCAGGGTGTGCACGCCCCAGTAGGCGTCGGCGGGAACGTCCCGGTCGCCGAGGAGGTCGTGCTCGCTGCGGACGGGAGAGGGGTGCGGGGCGGGTGCGGGAACCATGGGTGCCGTCCTTGGAGGGAAAGGGAAGCGGGTACGGGCTGTGGAGTGGCCGCCGTCGGCAGCGGGGCCGGCCGGGCCGGGGGCGCGGCACGGCTCCGCCACGGCCGGCGGGTGGCACGGCTCCGCCACGGCCCGGCGGGCGGTCGCGGGGCCGTACGGCGGCGGGGGGGGCGGGGTGGGATCGGCGAGGCGACGCCGGAGGCGTCACGCCGGAGAGGTTGGCGCCGGCCCACGGGCGGAGGGTGGGGAACACTCCGCCCGCGAGCCGGGGTTCATGGGGCCCGTCAGGGGCCGGTGGGTGTGACGCCGGGGGCCGGGGGCGCTACTGGGGCGCCCGTCGGCGTCAGGCGCGCGTGGCGACGGCCGAGGCCGACCGGGAGCCGCCCGTGGCGAGAGCCGGCTCCACGCGGACCGGGCCCTCCAGGAGGCGGCGCAGGAGCGCGGTGCGGCGCACGGGGTCCGCGGCGACGTCCCCCTCGGCGAGGAGGGCGGCGAGGACGGCGATCCGCGCCTGGGCGGCCCGGAGCGTGCCGGTGAGCAGCGCTCCGGCGGCGACGAGGTCGACCGCGCCGCCGCCGGTGTAGATCTCGGCGAGCGGCCCGGAGGGAACGCGGGTGCTCACGGCGACGAGGACACCCTGGGCGACCGCGTCCGCGACGGCGGCGGCGATCTCGGGGGTGGCGTTGCCCGCACCGGTGGCTTCCAGGACGATGCCCCGGGCGCCGGCGGCCACGGCAGCCTTGAGGAAGAGCGGGTCGCCGTCGGCGTGGTGCGTGACGATGTCGACGCGCGGCAGCGGGGTCGCGCCGCCGGTGGAGCCCGGGGTCGCGGTCAGGGCCGCGCCGGGGAGCGGCAGCGGGGTGGGGCGCTCCGGGAGTCGCTCGATGTCGACGCGGGAGAAGCCGACGCGCCCGAGGCGCTCGGCGGAGGGGTCGGAGAAGGCGTCGGCGGCGAGGGTCTGGGTCTTCACGGTGCCGCGGGCCGCGTGGACACGCCCGTCGAAGACGACGAGGACGCCCAGCTCGCGGACGGAGGAGGCGACCTGGAGCGCGTCGTAGAGGTTCCCGGGGCCGTCGCCGTCGCCCGTGCCGAAGGGGCGCTGGGCGCCGGTGAGGACGACCGGGCGGGCGTCGGTGTGGTGGAGGTCCAGGAGGAAGGCGGTCTCCTCCAGGGTGTCGGTGCCGTGGGTGACCACGATGCCGTCGACGCCGGGGTCCGAGAGCGTCTCGTGGACGGTCCGGAGGAGGGCGAGCTGGTGGGCCGAGGTCATGCGGGAGCTGTTGACGTTGAACAGGTCGACGACCTCGACGCCGACGCCCTCGGGGAGGGGGGCGGTGGCCAGGACGTCGTTGCCGGAGGCGTCGGCCGCGTAGCCCGTGCCCTGCCAGCGGCTGGCGATCGTGCCACCGGTGCTGATGACGACGATCCGGCGCGGTCCTCCGTCGTTCGTCCGCTTCATGCCTGCTGCCCGTCCTCAGTCCGTACCGATGTGCGCGCCACACGCGCACGCCCCTGCTGCCGCAACGATAGGACAGGAGGCACGAAAGGCGATTGCCAATTCAGCCCGTCCTGTGCCGATCAGTGGTAGATAATTGCGCCATGGACCGAATCGATCTCCATATCTTGCGCGAGCTCCAGAACGACGGCCGGCTGAGCAACCAGGAGCTGGCCCAGCGGGTCGGACTCAGCCCCTCCCCCTGTCTGCGCCGGGTGCGGCAGCTGGAGCAGGACGGGGTGATCCAGGGCTACCGGGCGATCATCGACCCGGAGGCGGTGGGCCGGGGCTTCGAGGTGCTCGTCTCGGTGGAGGTGCGGCGGGACCGCGAGACGGTGGAGGCCTTCGAGGAGGCTCTCCAGGACGTGCCGGACGTCATCGAGGCGTACCGGCTGTTCGGCAGCCCGGGCTGCCTGCTGCGGATCGCGGTGGCCGATCTCGCGGCGTACGAGCGGCTGTGGATCGAGCGGCTGACGACGCTCGCCGGGGTCACCGAGGTCAACTCGCAGATCATCATGAAGCGGATCAAGGAGCCGAAGGGGATGCCGGTGGATGTTCGGGGCATCTGACGTCCCTCGGAGACTCCTGACGGCCAAGGGATCCCAGGGGGCCGGAGACTGAGGGGCCGTCAGCGGTTCCGCCGTATGCGAGAACGTCACAGAAAAGCCTCCTCCTGGTTACACGAGCGGCCCCCCGGCTGTGCCACGCTCCCGGCTACCACCAGTCAACACGCGTAGATCGCGGCGCCCTTGAGCCGGGCGCCGCGGCTCTCGGCGTGCCGTACCCGGGAAAGGGATCCCCCCATGTCCGTTTCGCGCATCGGTCGATGGAAGGCGTGGACCGCGGCGATATCCGCCGTCCTCGTCGGCCTCACCCTTCCGACGGTCACCGCGACCCCCGCGAGCGCCACGACCACCGCCTACGACAGCACCTACTACAAGAACGCGATCGGCAAGACCGGCACGAGCCTCAAGTCCTCGCTGCACACGATCATCAGCAGCCAGAGCAAGATCTCGTACGACGCGGTCTGGAACGCCCTGAAGGTCACCGACCAGGACCCCAACAACACGAGCAACGTGGTCCTGCTCTACAGCGGCGCCTCCCGCAGCAAGACCCTCAACGGCGGCGACGTGGGCGACTGGAACCGCGAGCACGTGTGGGCGCAGTCCCACGGCAGCTTCGGCACCTCGGCGGGCCCCGGTACGGACCTCCACCACCTGCGGGCGTGCGACGTCCAGGTCAACAGCACCCGCGGGAACAAGGACTGGGACACCGGCGGCAGCGCGGTCAGCGGCGCGCCCGGCAGTTACACGGACTCCAACTCCTTCGAGCCGCGGAACGCCGACAAGGGCGACGTGGCCCGCATGATCCTCTACATGGCCGTCCGCTACGAGGGTGACGACGCCTGGGCGGACCTGGAACCCAACGAGTCGACGACGAACGGCAGCGTTCCGTGGCACGGCCGTCTCTCGATCCTGAAGCAGTGGAACGAGCAGGACCCGCCGAGCGCCTTCGAGGAGCGCCGCAACGACATCATTTACGGCACCTACCAGGGCAACCGCAACCCGTTCATCGACCACCCCGAGTGGGTCGAGGCGATCTGGTAGACGGAGCACCGCCGATCGAACCGAACTGAGCCGAACCGAGCCGAACTGAGCCGGGCCGGGGTCATCGCCCCTGGCCCGGCTTCGTCACGTCCGAGGAGGGCCGGCCTCTACGCCTGACCGCTTCCGGCGCCTTCAAACGCGAAATCGCAGATCTTCTCATGCTCTTCGCGCACCCGTGAGATGCAACCTTAAGGCGTTACCGATCCGTTATAAACGGTGAGTTCATCCCTTTATGTTCGCGTTTGCCGCGCACGGAAGAGCGCATTCGCGCCACGGCGACCATGGGCGCACCTATCACGTTTCCCGAACCCGCAACAAGACCTCCGGGCCAGGCAGTTCCGAGATCCACTAGGTAGCTTCGGCGCCCATGACCACTGCCCGCACGACACCCCCGACGATCGCGGACGGCGCCGAACTCTGGCGGATCGCCCACGGCTCGGGGGAACTGGACCTCAACTCGCCGTACAGCTATCTGCTGTGGTGCCGCGACTTCGCCGACACGACCTCCGTCGCCCGTGACGACTCCGGACGACCGATCGGTTTCGTCACCGGCTATCTGCGGCCCGACGCGCCGGAGACGCTCTTCGTCTGGCAGATCGCCGTCGAGGACGCGCACCGCGGGACCGGGGTGGCCGGGACCCTGCTCGACGCCCTGTCCGCACGCGTGGCGGCCGAGCACGGAATCAGCCGCGTCGAGGCGACCGTCACCCCTGGGAACCTGGCGTCCGACCGGCTGTTCCGGTCCTACGCGCGCCGGCACGGCGCGGATGTGACACGGGAGGTCCTCTTCCCGTCGGCCGCCTTCCCCGCGGCGGGACACGACTCGGAGCTGCTGTACCGCATCGGCCCGCTCGGGGCTCCGGATTCCTGAGCCCTGAGTCCCGAGCGGCCCTGAGCCCTGACCGGCCTTGCGCCCCGAGCCCTCGGCCCTCGTCACCGCACCCCACGCCCCGAACCCCACACCGGAGAAGAGACCTCGTGACCCTGACCGACATCGCCGCCCCCTCCGTCTTCGAGACCGTCGAATCGGAGGTCCGCAGCTACTGCCGCGCCTGGCCCGTCGTCTTCGAACGCGCCAGCGGCAGCCGGTTGTACGACGAGCAGGGGCGCCCGTACCTCGACTTCTTCGCGGGCGCGGGCTCTCTGAACTACGGCCACAACAACCCCGCCCTCAAGCGGGCCCTCCTCGACTACCTCGCCGACGACGGCGTCACCCACGGCCTCGACATGTCGACGACCGCCAAACGCGACTTCCTGGAGACCTTCCGCGAGACGGTCCTGGAGCCCCGCGCCCTGCCCTACAAGGTGATGTTCCCCGGCCCCACCGGCACCAACGCCGTGGAGGCCGCCCTGAAACTCGCCCGGAAGGTCACCGGACGGCAGACGGTCGTCTCCTTCACCAACGCCTTCCACGGGATGTCGCTCGGCTCGCTCGCCGTCACCGGCAACGCCGCCAAGCGCGCCGGGGCGGGCGTCCCGCTGAACCACGCCATCCGCATGCCCTTCGACGACTACCTCGACGGGCACCTCCCCGACTTCCTCTGGTTCGAGCGGCTCCTGAGCGACGCCGGTTCCGGTCTCGACCACCCGGCGGCCGTCATCGTCGAGACCGTTCAGGGGGAGGGCGGCGTCAACGTCGCACGCGCCGAGTGGCTGCGCGGGCTCGCGGAGCTCTGCCGCCGCCACGACATGCTCCTCATCGTGGACGACGTCCAGATGGGCTGCGGACGCACCGGCGACTTCTTCTCCTTCGAGGAGGCGGGCATCACGCCCGACATCGTCACCCTGTCCAAGTCGATCAGCGGCTACGGCCTGCCCATGGCCCTCTGCCTCTTCCGGCCCGAGCTGGACGTGTGGCAGCCCGGCGAGCACAACGGCACCTTCCGCGGCAACAACCCCGCCTTCGTCACCGCCACGGCCGCCCTCGACGCCTACTGGCGCGACGGCGCCCTGCGCGAGCGCACCCTGAGCCGGGCGGACCGGGTGGAGCGCGCCCTCCTCGACCTCTGCGCGGGAGACGGCCGCATAGGTCTGGGGGTGCGCGGCCGCGGCCTGGTGTGGGGCCTGGAGTTCGCCGACGGGGAGCGTGCCGAGGCCGTGTGCCGGCGGGCCTTCGAGACCGGCCTCCTCGTGGAGACCTCGGGGCCGCGCGGCGAGGTCGTGAAGCTGCTGCCGCCGCTGACCGCGACGGACGACGAACTCGACGAAGGCCTCGGCATCCTGGCCCGCTCCGTCCGCCACACCGCCTGACCCACCGCCTGACCCACCGCCCGACCCCTCGTACCCGGATCCGAAAGGCATCACCCATGATCGTCCGTTCCTTCGACGAGCTGGAGAACACCGAGCGGCACGTCAGGGCCGCGTCGGGCACCTGGGAGAGCAAGCGCATCGTCCTGGCCCGCGAGCGGGTCGGCTTCTCCCTCCACGAGACGGTGCTGTACGCCGGCACCGAGACCTCCATGTGGTACGCGCACCACGTCGAGGCCGTCGTCTGCACGGCCGGCGAGGCCGAGCTCACGGACCTGGAGACGGGCCGCACGTACACGATCGTGCCCGGAACCATGTACCTGCTCGACGGCCACGAGCGGCACACCCTCAAGGTCAAGCGGGACTTCCGCTGCCTGTGCGTCTTCAACCCGCCCGTCACGGGTCGCGAGGACCACGACGAGAACGGCGTCTACCCCCTGCTCACCGAACCCGACGTAACCGTCGGGGACGACACCTGAGCGCCGGCACGACACGCCACGACTCCGTACGAGCTACGAGCTACGAGCTACGAGCTACGAGCTACGAGCTACGAGCTACGAGCTACGAGCTACGAGAAAGGAACACGCTCCCTCATGCCCTCCGCACCCACCCGTCCCGTCGACCTCTACCCCACCCGTGGTCCCAAGGAGGAACTGATCGGCCGCAAGGACCCCGTCGTGTGGTCCGAGCCCGGCACGGCGGGCCCGTTCTGGGCCCGTGAGCTGGAGGAGTACGACCGCGACGGCTTCGTGACGGTGGACGAGATCGTCACCCCGGACGAGGTCGACGCGCTCCGGGCGGAGCTGGACCGGCTCGTCTCCGACCCCGCCGTGCGGGCGGACGAACGGGCCGTCGTCGAGCCCCGCTCCCAGGAGATCCGGTCCGTCTTCGAGGTGCACCGGATCAGCGAGGTCTTCGGCCGGCTGGCCGAGGATCCGCGGATCGTCGGGCGCGCCCGCCAGATCCTCGGCTCCGACGTCTACGTCCACCAGTCGCGGGTCAACGTCAAACCCGGCTTCGGCGCCAGCGGCTTCTACTGGCACTCCGACTTCGAGACCTGGCACGCGGAGGACGGCCTTCCGAGGATGCGGACCGTCTCGGTCTCGATCGCGCTCACCCCGAACCACACCACCAACGGCAGCCTGATGATCATGCCGGGCTCGCACCGGACCTTCCTGGGCTGCGCCGGTGCCACGCCCCGGGACAACTACAAGAAGTCGCTCCGGATGCAGGACGCCGGCATCCCGTCCCACGAGGCACTGACCACCTTCGCCGACGCCTGCGGCATCCGCCACTTCACCGGCCCCGCAGGCTCGGCGACCTGGTTCGACTGCAACGCCCTGCACGGGTCGGGCGACAACATCACCCCGTACCCCCGGAGCAATGTGTTCCTCGTCTTCAACAGCGTCGAGAACGAGCCGGAGGCGCCCTTCGCCGCCCCGGTCCGGCGGCCCTCCTTCATCGCCGCTCCCGCCCGGGACCGGTCATGACCGGTCCGGCACGCTTCGACCGCCGCCGCTTCCTCGGCAGAACGACGCTCCTTGGCGGCCTCGCCCTGACGCCCGGGCTGCTCGCCGCGTGCACCCGCACCCAGGCCGGGACCGGGGCACCCGAGGGCGACGGCGAGCTCCTGGCGAGACTGCGGAGGCAGGGTTTCGTCCGGGTCGGGTTCGCCGGCGAGGCGCCGTACGGCTTCCAGGACGGCTCCGAACTCGCGGGCGAGGCCCCGACGCTGCACCGGGAGATCTTCACGGCGCTCGGCGTGCGGGAGCTGCGCCCGACGCTGACCGAGTTCGGGGCTCTGATCCCCGGGCTCCTCGCCGACCGGTTCGACGTGGTGAGCGCGGGGATGTCGATCACGCCCGAGCGCTGCGACAAGGTGATCTTCTCCGAGCCGGAGTTCGTCTCCCCCACCGCCCTGATGGTCCGTGAGGGCAATCCGAAGGGGCTGAGCGACCTGCGGTCCTGCGCGGCGAAGGGGGCCACGGTCGGTGTGCTGACCGCCGCGGTGGAGGCGTCCTTCGCCAGGGCGGCGGGTGTCCCGGAAGGCTCGGTGAAGACGCTGGCCAAGCAGCAGGACGGTCTCGACGCCCTCCTGGCCGGCCGGATCGACGCCTTCGCGCTGACCGCGATCTCCCTGCGCTGGCTCGCGCGGACGAACCGGGGTGCCGCGGTGGAGGTGGCCGAGCCGTTCGTCCCGGTGGTCGACGGCGTGCGGCAGCTCGGCGCCGGCGGAGCCGTGTTCCGGCCGGGGGCGAAGGGGCTGCGGGACGCGTTCGACGTCGAGCTCCGGAAGATCACCGGTGCTCCGGACCGGTTCGTGGAGCTGATCGGGCGCTACGGCTTCACCACGCGCGAGGTGCCGCCCCGTTCGCTGCGGACCGCCGACCTGTGCGCCGGGTGAGGGGCGGCCGGCGTGGCTGACTTCCTTCCCGAGCTCCGCCGGGCGGTGCCACGGCTCGCCGACGGGCTCCTGGTCACGGTGGAGGCCACGGTTCTCGGGGCGGCGCTCGCCCTCGTCCTCGCGTACGTGCTCGGGCTGCTGTCCCGGTCGGCGCGGCTGCCGGTGCGCGGAGCGGCGCGGCTCGTCGTGGAGTTCTTCCGGGGCACGTCGCTGTACGTGCAGCTCTTCTGGCTGTTCTTCGCGCTGCCGATGCTCGGCTTCCGGCTGGAGCCGCTGGCCTGCGGTGTGCTCGCGCTGGGGCTCAACTTCGGGGCGTACGGCTCCGAGGTGGTGCGGGGCGCCGTGGCCGCTGTACCCCGTGCCCAGACCGAGGCGGCGATCGCGCTGTCCATGGGACCGGTGGTGCGTCTGCGGCGGGTGGTGCTGCCGCAGGCGCACGCCCTGATGGTCGCGCCGTTCAAGAACCTGCTCGTCCAGCTGCTGAAGGCGACGCCCTTGCTGTCTTTGGTCACCGTCCCCGATCTCACGTTCCAGATCGACCAGTTGCGCTCCGCGACGGGCTCGACGGCCGCCTCGTACCTGCTGCTCCTGGGGCTCTACTTCGGCGTGGCCGTCGTGCTGAGCCTTCTCATGAACGCCCTGGAGCGGGCCGCGAAGGCCCGTCTCGGGCAGGAAGGAGGCCTGTGATGTGGGACGGGGAGGCCGCCCGGGCCGCTCTGCCGACCGTGCTGGAGGGGTTCGGCGTCACCCTGGTCGCGACCGTACTGGCCTTCGCCGTCGCGGCGGTCCTGGGTCTCGCCCTGGCCCTCGTCCAGCGCGCGGGTCCCGTGTGGCTGGCCCTTCCGGTGCGCGGCGCGGCCGGCTTCGTCCGCTCGACTCCGCTTCTGGTGCAGCTGTTCGCGGCCTGGGTGCTGATCCCGGGGCTCGACGCGCCGACGCTGGGCGTCCTGGTGCTCGGCGTGCACTACGCCACGTATCTCTCCGAGGTGTACCGGACGGGCATCGACGCCGTACCGAAGGGGCAGTGGGAGGCCTGCACGGCGCTGTCGCTGCCGCGCCGGAGGGTGTGGCGGGCGGTGGTGCTGCCGCAGGCCGTCCGCAACGTGCTGCCGCCGCTGGGCAACTACGCGGTCTCCATGTTCAAGGAGACGCCCCTGCTGTCGGTGATCACGGTGCACGAGATGGTCCACGAGGCGAACACCTTCGGCAGCACCCACTTCGCCTATCTGGAGAGCTTCACCCTGGCCGCCGCGGTGTTCCTGCTCGCGAGCTGGCCGACGTCCGTGCTGATACGACGACTGGAGGCACGTCTTGCCCACTGAGGATCTGGCGGTCCGCTTCGACCGGGTCACGAAGCGGTACGGAGACCACACCGTGCTCGACGGCCTCGATCTGGAGGTGGCCCGCGGGGAGCGGGTGACGCTGATCGGTCCGAGCGGTTCGGGGAAGACGACGATCCTGCGGCTGCTCATGACGCTGGAGCGGGTGACCGACGGCGTCATCCACCTGGACGGGGAGCCCTTCTCCCACATGCCGGACGGAGCGGGCGGAAAGCTGGTGCCGGCGAGCGAGCGGTACCTGGCCGCGCGCCGGCGGCGGATCGGCATGGTCTTCCAGCAGTTCCATCTCTTTCCGCACATGAGCGTCCTCGAGAACGTCGTCGAGGCGCCCGTGCACGTGCTCGGCGAGGACCGGGAGGCGGCCAGGAGCCGGGCCCGGGAGCTGCTCGACCTGGTCGGGCTCGCCGACAAGGTCGACGCACGGCCGACGCGGCTCTCCGGCGGCCAGCAGCAGCGGGTGGCCATCGCCCGCGCGCTGGCGATGCGCCCCGAGATCCTCCTCCTCGACGAGGTGACGTCCGCGCTGGACCCGGAGCTGGTGGCGGAGGTGCTCGACGTACTACGGGACATCGCCCGCCGGACCGACATCACCCTGCTGTGCGTGACGCACGAGATGGGCTTCGCCCGGGACGTCTCCGACCGGATCCTGATGTTCGACCAGGGCCGGATCATCGAGTCGGGCCCGGCCGACGCCCTCCTGGACACACCCGTGGAGGAGCGCACCCGCACCTTCCTGAGCTCGGTCCACTGAGAGGCTCACCGATCCGCTTCTGCGCCTGGTGGATCCGCCGCCGAGCGACCTGACGGACGTCGGTCCCCCGACAAGCGGATGCGCGAGGGCCGGCCAGGACCCGGCCGGCCCTCGCGGCGGCGGCACGGTCCTCCGTGCGGGGCGCACGCCGTGGGGGCGTGGTCTGTGGAAGGGTGAGCCGATGACGTCACGCTCGTACGACCTCCTCGCCGGCGCCCCGGATTCCCCCGTCCTCCTCCATGTGCCGCACTCCTCCCGGGTGATACCCCCGGACGTACGTGACGGCATCGCGCTCGGCGACGAGGAGTTGGACCGCGAGCTGGACCACATCACCGACGCCCACACGGCGGAGATCGCCGCCGTCGCCGCGACCGCCGGCGGGGCGGTCCCCTGGCGGTTCGTCAACCGGCTCTCGAGACTCGTCGTCGACCCCGAGCGGTTCCCCGACGAGCGCGAGGAGATGCTCGCCGTCGGGATGGGCGCGGTGTACACCCGGACCACGCACCGCACCCCGCTCCGACCTGGCGGGTTCGACCCGGCGCCGCTGATCGACCGGTACTTCACGCCGTACGCCCAGGGCATGGCCGACGCCGTGGCCGGGCGGCTCGCAGCGACGGGCCGTGCCGTGATCATCGACGTCCACTCGTACCCGACGGAGCGCCTGCCGTACGAGCTGCACGGCGAGGGGCCCCGTCCCCCGGTCTGCCTCGGCACGGACGCCTTCCACACTCCGCCGGCCCTGCTTGACGCGGCGCGGGAGGCGTTCGCCGGGTTCGGGGGCCTGGCGACCGACACGCCCTTCGCCGGGACGTACGTACCACTGCCGTACTACGGCAAGGACCCGCGGGTGAGCGCGCTCATGATCGAGATCCGCCGCGATGTCTACATGAGCGAGCCCGGCGGCCCGGCGGGAGAGGGAGTGCGGGCCCTCGGCGCCGCTCTGGCGGCGCTCGTCGACGCCGTGCCGCCGCACCCGTCGGCGTAGGAGCGCCGGGGCGGGCGGCGCGGCCCGATCTGATGCGGGGGTACGTGTCCTCGGTGCGGGCCACGCGGGTGATCGGGACGCGACTTCGCCGCCGTTGGCGCGGCGTTCCGTCATTCCACCCGACGGGGCGAGACAGTAGGCGGGATTTTCGGCCGAACAGCAACCCGGGGCCCTGTCGACGTCGGCAGCCGGGTGTCGCGCCGCCCGACCACCCTCTCGTCCGCAAGGGGACGCATCGATGACCGACACCGGCACGTCCTACCGTGATCTCCGCGCGCTGGTGATCAACTGCACCCTCAAGCGGTCGCCGGAGCGCAGCCACACGCAGGGGCTGATCGACATCAGCACCGGCATCATGGAGCGCCAGGGCGTCGCGGTAGAGGTGCTGCGGGCGGTGGATCTCGACATCGCGACCGGCGTGTGGCCCGACATGACCGAGCACGGGTGGGAGACCGATGAGTGGCCGGTCGTCTACTCGCAGGTGATGGCCGCCGACATCCTGACCCTGGCGGGACCTGTCTGGCTGGGAGACAACTCCTCGGTCATGAAGATGGTGATCGAGCGCCTGTACGCCTGCTCGTCGATCCTCAACGAGCACGGCCAGTACGCCTACTACGGTCGTGTGGGCGGCTGCCTGATCACCGGCAACGAGGACGGCGCCAAGCACTGCGCGATGAACGTCCTCTACAGCCTCCAGCACCTCGGATACGTCGTTCCGCCGCAGGCGGACGCGGGCTGGGTCGGCGAGGCCGGCCCGGGACCGTCGTACCTCGACCCCGGCTCCGGCGGGCCGGACAACGACTTCACGAACCGCAACGCGACCTTCATGACCTGGAACCAGCTCCACCTGGCGAGGATGCTCAAGGACACCGGTGGCATCCCCGCCCACGGAAACCAGCGCTCCGAGTGGGACGCCGGCTGCCGGTTCGACTTCGAGAACCCCGAGCACCGTTGAGTGCGGTGGTCAACGGCTCCTGTACATCGTGACCGTGAAACTGACCTTCTTGCCGTTGTGGTAGTCGGTGCTGTCCCACACGGAGAGGTGAGAGCTGTCCTTCAAACGTAGGTGCAGCACCTCATCGGCGTTGCTCCAGTTGTATCCGACGAACTGGAAGTTCGGCTCGGGGCTGTCTCCCGTCCTCTTGCTTCCCCAACTGCAGATACGCGAAGAGTCGTTCTCGCAGACGGACCAGGCCTTGACGTACAGGTGACAGTCCTCGCCCTGCCACATGTCGATACGCTTCAGCCTCGCGTCGGACGAGCGCCACTTTCCGTTGAAGGGGCTGGCGGAGCACGAGGCGACCGCTTCCTTCGCCGAGGTGACGGTGAGCACCACCGAGAGGGAGAGCGTCAGGGCGGCCGTGAGGAGCACGGCCATGATCTGGCGTAGTGACATGCGGGCAGAAGTGACCTGTGTCATCGTGAACCTCCGATAGCGGGTCGCAGCGTGGGACATCCCGTCGTCACACGACGCGTTGTCCCCCCTACTTCGGCTGAACGCCACCCGGCCCGGATCATCTCGCCCTTCACCCTCTGCCTATTCCAGGGCAGCACTCCGCAATCCTGATCGCAAGTCGGCAGGATTCCACCTCGGCTGCACGTGCCGCCCCCGGCCGTCGCGGGCTGGATCGGTGAGGCCGGCCCCGGCAGTCGGCCCCGGCCGGACTTCCCGGACCCCGCGCACCGCTGACCGGACGTCACGGGCGCTGGAGGGTGTCGGGAGGGTGAACCGGCACCCCCGTTTTGGATTGTCGGAGGATCATCAATACGATCCGGCGATGATCACGAGAAAACGGCTGGCGACCGGAGCCTGCGCGCTGCTCGCCGCCCTGGCCGCCGCGCTCCTGCCGACGAGCGCTGCCGCCGACGAGCCGGCGGCGAAGGAATCCCCCAAGGTCGAGCTGGTCCTCGACGTCAGCGGGTCGATGCGGGCCAAGGACATCGACGGCAAGTCCCGCATGTCCGCCGCCAAACAGGCCTTCAACGAGGTCCTCGACGCGGTGCCCGAGGAGGTCCAGCTCGGGATCCGGACCCTGGGCGCCGACTACCCCGGGCCCGACCGCAAGCGGGGCTGCAAGGACACCCGGCAGCTCTACCCGGTCGGTCCGCTCGACCGGACCGAGGCCAAGACCGCGGTGGCCACCCTCGCACCCACCGGCTGGACGCCGATCGGACCGGCGCTGCTCGGCGCGGCCGAGGACCTGGAGGGCGGCGAAGCCACCCGCAGGATCGTGCTCATCACGGACGGCGAGGACACCTGCGCCCCGCTCGACCCCTGCCAGGTCGCGCGGGAGATCGCGGCGAAGGGCATCCACCTCGTCATCGACACGCTGGGCCTGGTGCCGGACGCCAAGACCCGGCAGCAGCTCACCTGCATCGCGGAGGCGACCGGAGGCACGTACACCTCGGTCCACCGTACCGACGAACTCTCCCGCAGGGTGAAACAGTTGGTCGACCGCGCCGCCGACCCGGTCGTCACCCCCGTGGGCACGAAGGGTGCGGCGCGATGCGCCGACGCCCCGCAGCTCAAGGCCGGTCTGTACACCGACCGCGAGACCTTCGGCGAGCACCGCTGGTACCGGGTGGACCTGCTGCCCGGCCAGGAACTGCGCGCCTCCGTCAGCGTCTCGGCCGACCGGGCCGTCAACAACGACTACGGCGTGCTGCTGCGCGCGGTCACGCTCCACGGCCGCGAGATCGTCCGCGGCTCCGAGGCGGGCGACGGGCGTACGGACGTGATCTCGACCGGCCTCCGCTACCCGAAGCCCGATCTCGACGACGAGCCCGGGGACGCCAAGCCGGCCGCCGAGACCGTCTGCCTCCAGGTCAGCAACTCCTTCTCCGCTCCCCCGTCGGTCAGGACGACGCCGGGCATGCCGATCGAGCTGACGGTCGACGTCGTCGACGGCCCGTCGGCCACCTCGGACGTGGCCGCCTTCGGTCTCGGTCGCGGCTGGTGGCTGCTCGGGGTGCTCGTGCTCGCCGGTTTCCTGGCCGGTCTGCTCTGGGGCTGGGTGTCCCGCTGGCGCGTCGCTGTCTGGAGGACCAACTGATGCGTACCGTACGCATGCTCGCCACGGCCGCCCTCGCGGGCGCCGCGCTCCTCGGTCTCGCGGCGCCGGGCGCTTCGGCCGACTCCCCCACCCCGTCCGCCGACCCGAGCGCGAGCGCCGGGCCGACGGAGGCCGGGACCACCTTCCGTACGGCCGCGAGGTTCCTCCCGGGGCAGCAGGCCACCGCGCAGGCCGCCACGGGTGACTACCTGTACTGGGTGTTCCCCGCCGACACCGGGCAGCGGCCCACGGTGAACGCCACGGTCACCCTGCCCGAGGCGGCGCTGCGGCACGGCCCCACCACCTGGAGGGTCGACGTCTACGACGGGCTGAGGCGGCGTCAGCCGTGCATGTACGGGACCCAGTCCCGCACGGCGGCCAAGGAGACCGCTTCGGTGGAGCTGGCCTGTGTGCTGCGGCCGGTCCGCGCCTCGGCCGACGCCTGGGCGAACGACCCGCTGCCGGGCAGCTACTACGTCCGGCTGACCGTCTCCGGTCTGCCCGACGAGGACCTCGGCCAGCCGTTCACGGCCCGGGTCGGGGTGAGCACGCTCGACAAGGGCGGCGCCTACGCCACGGACGGCTCGCTCGCCGCGCCGCTCGTGCCCGGGGCGACCACCGCCGACCAGGCGGAGGCTGATGCCGACGCGGGCCGGCCGTCGGCCGTGGAGGCCGCGGCGCCGGAGGACGGCTGGTCCTCGGGCTGGTGGTCCGACCGGTGGATCTGGACCGTGGCGGGCGGCGTCCTCGCGGCGCTCGCGGGCATCGGCGGCTACGTCCTGACGCGCGGCGCGGGCCGCCCGTCCCGGCTCCCGCCGGCCGTCTGAACCGACCCTTCCGTACGACGCGAAGGCCCCCCACCGCCCTGCTGGCGCGGTGGGGGGCCTTCGCACACTCCGGCACGTCAGGGGGCCTTGGCTGCGGGGAAGTCGTGGGCGCGGGCTCCCGTGACGACGGCGACGACCGGGACCAGCAGGAGTAGCACGCTCCAGGGCAAAACCCCCGCGCCGGGGACGTCGAGGAGGAGGCCGCCCGCGAGACCGCCGGCCGCCATGGCCGCGTTCCAGAGGCTGACCAGCATGGTCTGGGCGGTGTCGGCGGCGTCCCCGCCGGAGTCGGCGACGGCCGTCTGGAGCAGCGTCGGCGCCCCGCCCCAGCCGGGGCCCCACAATCCGGCGGCCACGAGGACGAGCGCGAAGGTGACGGCGAGGACCGGCAGGACCCCGGGGACCCTCAGTGTCCGGGCGACCGGAGCGCGTCCGCCACCCCGCTCGCCCGGCAGGTCCGGTACGGCGAGCGCGATCCAGCCGAGGAGCCCGACGGCGATGACGGTCATCGCGGTGAAGGCGGCCCGCCAGCCGACGGCGGCACCGAGGAAGGTGCCGGCCGGGACCCCGAGGGAGAGCGCGACCGGGATGCCGGTCATCGCGACGGCGACGGCCCGGCCCTGGAGGTGCGGCGGGGCGAGGCGGCGCGCGCATCCGGCGAGCAGCGCCCAAGCCACCCCCGCGAGGAATCGGGCGCCCCGAGGATCAACCACTTCCCGGACGCCACACCGGAGATGCTGGCCACCCTGGAGGAGGAGCGGGACCGGATGACCGAGCGCATCCGGTTCCTGACCCGGAACCGGGACGCGGTGGCGGAGTATCTGGACGCCGTACGGGAGGAGTTGGCGACGGGGTCGGCGTAGCGCCTCGCGGGGAGGCTCGGGCCGGGTCGCGTCGTTCTCCTGTCACTCCATGCGGCGGGCCCCCTCCACGACCGCCTGCCGGATGCGGTCGTAGGTGCCGCACCGGCAGATGTTGCGGATCGTGTCGAGGTCGGCCTCGGTGATCTCCCGCCCGGCCTCCCGGGCCCGGCGGACGGTCGCCACCGCCGCCATGATCTGGCCCGGCTGGCAGAAGCCGCACTGGGCGACGTCGAGGTCGAGCCAGGCCTCCTGCATCGGGTGGAGCTCGCTCCCCACGGTGTCGGGGAGGCCTTCGATGGTGGTGATCTCGTCGGTCGGGGCGAGGTCGTCGACGGGCACGGCGCAGGGCGTGAACGCCTTGCCGTTGAGGTGGCTCGTACAGGCCCGGCAGACGCCGACCCCGCAGCCGTACTTGGGTCCGGTGACGCCCAGGACGTCCCTGAGGACCCAGAGGAGCCGGACGTCGCCCTCGACGTCGGCGGTGACGGCCTTGCCGTTCAGGATGAAGGTGTGCTGCGGCACGGGGACTCCAGGTCTCAGATGGTGCGGTCGCGGCCGTCGGTGGGCGAGGCCGGGACGGGGGGGACGGTCGGCAGGGGGGTGAAGGCGAGCGGCTCCGCGTGGTTGACGGGGAAGACCGTCGGCATCGTGCCGGTGGCGCGCCCGTAGGCGCAGGCGACGGAGGCCATAGCACCGGCCACCGCCAGCTCGCCCGCTCCGCCCGGCTTCTCGCCGTTCGACGGCATCACGATGATCTCGAGCTCGGGCGGGGTGTTCCACTGCCGGGTGTAGAAGTACTGGTCCCAGCTGCCTTCGAGGAAGTGTCCGTCGCGCAGGTGGAGGCCGGACGTCAGGGTGAGGGCGATGCCGTCGGAGATGCCGCCCATCATCTGGGCCTCCAGACCCCGTGGGTTGACGGCGAGGCCGACGTCGACGGCGCACACGACCTTCGTCACACGCGGCCCTGTGTACGCGTTCGGGATCGTCCGCCCGGTGGTCGCGGGGCGGCAGTCGATCTCGGCGAGGACGGCGACGAAGGAGTGGTACTCGGCGTGGACCGCGATCCCCTGGGCGGTGCCGGGGGCCATCGTCCGGCCCCAGTCCCCCACCTCGGCGACCTTGTCGAGGACGGCACGCGCCCTCGGGTCCTTCATGAGCCCGCGTCGCAGCGCGTACCCGTCCTTGCCCGTGCGGCGGGCCAGCTCGTCCATGACGAGTTCCTGGGCGCAGCGCACGTTGGGCGAGTAGATGCCGCGCATGGAACCGGTGTTGTAGCCCTTGTCGGTCTCGGAGAGCAGCTGGGTGGTGACGCCGAGGTGGTAGGGGCTCACCTGGGTGAGCTGGAACATCGTCTCGGAGAAGGTGAGGTCGGCGACGGGAAGCCGGGCCACTTCGGCGGTGAGGAGCTCGCCGATGCCGTGCCCGAAGTCGGTGGCCACGGAGGTGTGGCGCTGCTCGTACGTGAGGACCTCGCCCAGCGAGTACGTGGCACGGACCCGCGAGGTGGACATCGGGTGCGTACGGCCCTGGCGGAAGTCGTCGGTGCGGTGCCACATCAGCTTGACGGGCTTGCCGAGGGCGCGGGAGACCTCGGCGGCCTCGTGGGCCGCGTCGTGGAAGAGCTTGCGGCCGAAGGAGCCGCCGCCCTCGGTGACGTGGACGCGGACGGCGGTGGGCGGCAGGCCTAGCTTGAGGGCGATCTGTTCCTGGGCGACGATCGGGGCCTTGAGCGAGGCCCAGATCTCCGCGGAGTCCGCCCGCACGTCCGCGATCGCGCAGTTCGTCTCCACGGCGGCGTTGCTGGCGAAGTGGAAGGTGAAGCGGGCGTCGACCGCTTTGGTGAGGAGCGGCAGCGGCGGGACCACCAGCGGGAGTTCGGCCCGGCGGAGCTTCTCCAGGACGGTGGCGTCGGAGGCACCCTCGGCGGTGCCGGGGCCCCAGTCGACGTCGAGGGCCCGGACGGCGTCGACGCACTGGCCGAAGGTGCGGCCGCGGACGGCGACGCCGGTGGAGACGGTGACGACGTCGGTGATGCCGGGCATGGCGCTGACCTCGGCGAGGTTGGCCACGAAACGGACGGTGCCGTTGATGGTGGGCGGGCGGCAGATCATCGTGGGCAGCGCGTCCGGGACCTGGAGGTCCATCGCGAACTTCTTGCGGCCCGTGACGGCTTCGAGGGCGTCGAGCCTGCGCTGCGCGGTGCCGATGACGCGGAAGTCGGCGCGGTCCTTGAGCTCCACCTCGACCGCCGCGTCGGTGACGGCGGCGGCCTTGGCGGCGAGTTCGCCGTAGCCGAGGAGGGTCCCGGTCGGGGAGACGACGGCGCCGGCCTTCGTCGTGAGCGTCTCGACGGCGTCGCCGAGGACGAGGGCGGCGGCCCGCAGCAGACGGCCGCGGGCGACGGCGGCGGCGACCCGGATGGGGGTGTAGGTGGAGTAGGTGGTGTTGGAGCCGCCGGTCAGCTGGTTGAAGAGCAGCTCGGGCCGGGCGTCGGCGAGGGTGACCCGCACCTTTTCCAGGGGCAGGTCGAGCTCCTCCGCGACGATCATGGCGCTGGAGGTGGTGACGCCCTGGCCGACCTCGGCGCGGGGCAGGGCGAAGTGGGCTGTGCCGTCGCTGTCGACGCGGATCGTGATGAGGTCGCTGGTCGGCAGGGCGGCGAGCGTCAGCAGCTCGTTGAGGTCGAGGAGCTCGGCCGGGCCGGGCAGGGACGGGATGAGCGCCGGGGTCGCGGCGGCGGCCTGCCGGGGCACGAGGGCCTCGGCGCCGAGCTGGGCGGCGACGGTGAGAGTGGGGGCGGCGAGGACGTAACCGAGGAAGCGGCGCCGGCCGATGCCGGGTTCGTTTCCGGCCGGCGGCGGGGAGGGCACGGCTCCGTCCCCGGTGCCGCTCGTGTGGTCGTCGTCCCGCGCGGGGTGCCGCCTCGGCATGCGGTGTGCCCTTTCGTCATGGCCCGGTCTTGCTACTGCCGGGTATCCTCAGAGCGACGATCATCGCTCATACGGCGGACGTCTGGGGGCATTCAGCCCACGGGGGGTGCCGGGCGCACCGGGCACAGTCGCTGGGTGCCGTCGTCGGATGCGGTCACCGGGCTCGGCGGTGAAATCTGATGGCCCGTGACGAAGCTCCGCCGGTACGGTCGGTCCGTGTGCACCTACGCCTTCGTCCACGACAAGTTGCACTACGCGTGCGTTTCGTGCCGGGTGAGCTTCAAACGGCATCCCGGCGACGCCGGACACACGTGTCCGCGCTGTGCCGCGCCGCTGCTGTGCGCCGGCCACGACTTCGCGGCACCCCGCCGCAGCAACCGGAAGGCGTGGTCGGTCGTCGCGGTGGTCCTGGGCGCCGGGCTGCGCTACGAGGGCTTCGAGCCGTGCGGCTGCGGGCGGGACCCGAAGTTCCGGCCCCGCACCCGCGCCCAGGTGCGCGCTCGCCGCATCGTCGCCGCTCGGACCGGCACCCCTCTCGCGGAACTGCTCGGCCGGGCCGACTCGCTGGAGCCGCGCTGATCCCGGCAGGGGCTGGACACCGTCGACTCGGTCCAGCCCACACACATACGAAGGTCAGACTGCCGCGATCATCGGAGCCGCGTACGGGAGGCCGGGCCGGCGGACAGCACACCCCAGGCCTTTCTGCCGGCCCGCAGGCCGCGTGACTGAACCCGGCCCCCGCAGGAGCGGAGCTGCGCCCTGGAGACCCGGGCGCGCTGTCCGCCGCCCGCGATGAGGGCGTTGACGGAGGCCATCGGGTCGCCGCCCGCCGACCGGACGAGCAGGGCACCGAGCACGACCGGGCCGATGGCCACCGCGAGGGCCGTGCCGGTCGCGGTGACGTGCTGGAGGGGGCGGGGGCGCCGGGCGTCGAAGGTCATACCCCTATTCCAGCGGCGGACGGCGGGCCGCGTATCGGTCGAGGTACTCAGGACGGCGGCGCGACCTACTCAACTGATCACGTGGAGAGGGCCCCAGGGGCTCCCGCCGGTGCCCGTCTTCGGAGATGCTCGGGGAATTCGAACACCCCGGGACGCCCCCGGGCCGGAGCGTGGAGGCGCGACCGCCGTGACGAGCGAGACGACTGTGACCGGCGGGACGGCCGGGACCGGCGTAACGGCCGGGGCCAGGGGGACGGCCGGGACCGGCGTAACGGCCGGGGCCAGGGGGACGGCCGGGACCGGCGTAACGGCCGGGGCCGGCGGGATTGCTGAGGCTGCTGGAGGGGCCGGAGGCGCCCAGGGCGCCGGCAAGGGCACTGCCGGAGCGGCCGGGGTCCTTGCCGGCGTCCCTGTCACCGCGCCTCAAGCCACCGCCCCGCCCGTTCTCGTCGTCCAGCACGAGGAGGGCGCCGGGCCCGGTCTCGTCGGGGACCAGCTCGTCCGCGCCGGGCTCCGCCTGGACGTGGTGCGGGCCTGGCGGGGCGAGCCCCTCCCGGAGGACCTGCGCGGTCACGCGGGGCTGCTCGTCCTCGGCGGGTCCGTCAACTGCCAGGACGACGAGGCCGCCCCGTGGCTGCCCCGTGTCCGTGGGCTCGTCCGCGAGGGGGTCGCCGGTGAGGTGCCGCTCCTCGGGATCTGCCTGGGCGGCCAGATAGTCGCCACGGCCCTGGGTGGTTCGGTCGCGACCCGGCCGCAGGGGCCCGAGCTGGGCGCCGTACCGCTGCGGCGGCTTGCCGCAGCGGACGACGACCCCGTACTCACCCACGTACCGGAGGGCGCTCGGGCGGCGCAGTGGCACTGGGACGAGGTGGTTCGGCTGCCGACCGGCGCCGTACCGCTGCTGACCGGCGACGACTGCCCGTACCAGGCGTTCCGGGTGGGGTCCGCGTGCTGGGGGCTCCAGTTCCATCCGGAGGCGGAGTCCGGCACGGTCGCCCGCTGGGCCGAGGCCGACGACGCGCAGGTCCGCGCGGAGGGCGGTGATCCGGCGGCCGTGGTGGCCTCGGTACGCGAGGCGGAGCCGGAACTCCGCACGGTCTGGGGCGCGGTGTCCGGGGCATGGGGCGCGGTCGTGCGTGCCCACGCCGTCGCGCGCGCGGCCCGGGCGTGATCAGGGCCGACGTGCGCGTCCGCCTGGCGGGGCGATGGGCCTGACCGTGGCCGGGACCATGAAATGGTGTGGCGGTCGACGTACCGCTACCGCATACCGCACCACAGCGAAGGAGCTCCGCCGCCATGGCCGACTACCGGATCGAGACCGTCCGCACCGGGTACCGGAACTGGACCGCCCGCAACGACCGGGGCGCGGAGGTCCGGATGGCCGCCGCCGACGACGCGGACGCGCAGCCGTCGTTCACGCCGGTCGAGTTGCTGCTCGCGGCGATGGGCGGGTGCGGTGGTCTGGTCGTCGACCGGACCGCTCGCGCCGTGGACCACGACGACCTGCGGATCGTGGTGGAGTCGGTCTCGGGCCCCGAGGACGACGGCCGGGTGGGCCGGATCAGGGTCAGTTACGAGTTCGACCTGCCGGACAACAACCCGAAGGCAGCGGAGGTGTTCGCCCGCGGCGTGCGTCTGACGCATGAGAAGTTCTGCACGGTGAGCCGGACCGTAGAGCACGGCGCGCGTGTCGAGGCGATCCTGCCGGACGGCACGGTCGGCTTCGAGGGCTGACAGAACACTGGGGGAGGTCGGTGGTTGGGCGGGTAGTTCCGGCAGCGCGGTACGGACGAGCTGGCGCCGCTCGACCGGTCGAGCGCGGACTGGAGCGTGACGCTCTCGCGGTGACGGCCTCCTCACCGTGGAGCGGTCGCCGCCGCCATGGACATGTCCGCGCCCGGCCCGGCCTCCTTCGGTCGCTTCCGGTCAGCCGTTCGGGGTGGCCGAGGGCCACACGCCGAACCACTGCTCGGCGCCGCACTCCTCGAACCGCTCCACCTCGGTGAAGCCCGGCTTCGCCGCGAGGCGCATGGCGCGGGCGTTGGCGGTCTGGGTGGAGAGCACGACGGGTTCGACGAGGTTCGGCGGGCGGGTCGTGTCCTGGGCCCCAGCCGATCATCCGCGCGCGCCCGCCCCGGCGGACCATGCACAGCGCATGAAGAACGTGTGACACGGTCCGCGGGGTGCCCTGCCGCAGCGGCGGCTCCGCTCAGTCGAGCCACATCGCGCGGACCCCGCTCAGCGGGTCGTCGGCGATCCTGGGCTCGGCGTCCCAGATCATCGTGGCGCGCTTGTCGGTGGTGTAGCGCGGCCAGTCGGCGCCCGGGTCCTGGTCCGTGACGAAGGCGACCCACGCCCGGTGCATGGCGTCGGCGAGGGCGCGCGGCGGCGTGTCCCCGGCGACGGGCGCGACGCCTTCGGAGTCGAGGACGTCGAAGGCGAAGGGCAGGTCGAGGCAGTGGAAGGCGATGCCCATGATCGGCGAGCGCCAGGCGAACTCGTAAAGCCAGGTGGGCTGTTCGCGCCCGGCGCGGGCGTCCGCGACGGCGAGGTTGGGGGCGCGGAAGACGGCGTCGGTCATCGCCTGGCCGAAGAGGGCTGCCTCGCCCCCCGCCGCGTACGCCTCGGTGAAGGCGTCGGTCCTGGCGGGGTCGAGGCCGACGCCGCCGAGCAGGAGCGGCAACGGCACGCCCTCGGGCGCGGGGATCATCGTGAACTCGTGCTCGGTGAAGCCGAGCATCAGCGGGACGCCGTCCCCCGCGCCGCCCGCCGTCAGGGCCTCCTGCGCGGGTACGGGGATCAGCTCACCGTCCGCGAAGGGCGCGAGGGCCAGCAGCGCCGGCACGCCCTCGCGGTCCGGGCCCTGCTCGGCCAGGCGGTCCTGGAGCGCGAGTATCTCGTCGTCGCCGAGGTCGCGCAGCGCGGCCGCGGTGGCGGGGAAGCCGGTGCGGGAGGTGAGGAGCCGGGCCGCGGCGCGGGCGACCTCGGGGCCGTCGGGGCTGAGGACGGCGCCGGAGACGGAGATCGCACCGCGGAACAGTCCCCGGGCGGACGGGACGGCGAGGAGGGTCTGGACGGCGCCGCCGCCGGCCGACTGTCCCGCGATGGTGACCTTGGCCGGGTCTCCGCCGAAGGCCGCGATGTTGTCGCGGACCCACTCCAGGGCGGCTATCCAGTCCCGCACGCCACGGTTGTCGGGGGCGTCCTCCAGGTGGAGGAAGCCCTCGATGCCCAGCCGGTAGCCGAGAGAGACGACGACGACGCCGTCGCGGTTGAAGGCGGCGCCGTCGTACCAGGGGCTGGCCGCCGAGCCGGCGACGTAGCCGCCGCCGTGGATCCAGACGAGGACGGGGAGCCCGGCCTCGCGGTCGGCGTCGGGGGTGAAGACGTTGAGGTTGAGAACGCCCTCGCCCGGGATGCTGGGCTCGGGGATGATCACGACCTCGCCGAAGGGGCGGCGCTGGGCGGTCGGGCCGTACGCGGTGGCGTCGAGCGGCTCCGTCCACGGCTCCGGCGGGACGGGCGCGGCGAACCGCAGGTCGCCGACGGGGGGCTGCGCGTACGGGATCCCCAGGAACCGGAGGCTGCCGCCGGTACGGCGTTCGCCGCGGACGGGCCCTCGGGTGGTGGTGACGGTCGTGGTCATGGGGTGCTGCTCCTTCTACGCGGGGGCGGCGACACGGGCCGGGCAAGGAGCGTGTCACCGGGCGCTTACACGTGTCAATCCCGTGATGGTGCTGTGCCGTGTTGTCCGGTCCTGTGCCGAGCTGTGCGGGGCGGGGGCGGGGCTGTGCGGGGCGGGGCGGTGCGGTGCTGTGCGGGGCGGGGGCGGGGCTGTGCGGGGCGGGGCTGTGCGGGGCGGTGCGGTGGCGGGGCGGGGCGGTGCCGTGCTGTGCCGTCCCGCCCTGTCGGCCTCTCAGCCCGTGTGCCTCCCCTCAGCCGGTGTGGACCGCGCCGCCCCTGGTCTCGGTCTCGCCCTCGGCCTCGGTCGTGGCCTGGCGCCGCGGGAGCAGGAGCGGTGTCGCCAGGAGGAGGACGCCCGCGAGGGCGATCGCCGTCCGGGGGCCGACGAGACCGGCCAGGACACCCCACAGAGCGGTCAGGGTCGCGGTGGTGGCCTTGCCGGTGACCGACCAGGCGGTGAGCGTGCGGACGACCCGGCTCGTCTCCGTCAGGCGCAGACGATGGGCGGAGAACACCGGGTTGAAGACGCCGATGCAGGTGATCAGGGCGAACTCGACGGCCATCACGAGCAGGAGTCCGGTGACTCCGGGGTGGATGAGGACCAGGCCGATCGGCCAGCACACGCGGAGCGCACCCGAGACGAGGAGGACCCGGTGGCGGCCGAACCGGTCGACGAGCCCGGGAGCCAGCCGGGCGCCGAGGAGGCCGCCGAGGCAGGGGACGGCGAAGGCGAGGGCGTACTGCCAGGGGGCGAACCCCAGGGGCCCGAGCATCAGGACCGCGAGGAGCGGCGCGGTGGCCATGATCAGGCCGTTGACGAGGACGGTATGGAGGAACAGCGGGCGCAGCTCGGGGTGGGCGAGGATGTGGCGCCACCCTTCGACGAGGTCACCGAAGCGCGCAAGGGACCCTTTCTCCAGCCGGTTCTCCCGCCGGGGGCGGGCCTCCCTGCCACGGATCGCCCGGATGCCCGCCGCCGAGAGCAGATAGCTGACGGCGTCGGCCGCGACGGTGGCGACCGGGCCCAGGAGCGTGATCAGGGCGCCGCCGAGCGGCGGGCCGACGACGGTCGCGGTCCAGGTCGTGGACTCCAGCCGGGCCTGGGCGGCGACCAGGGCCTCCGGCCGGACCAGCGCCTTCAGGCAGGCGCCGGCCGCCGCGCCGAAGGTGATGTCGGCCGCGGCGACGACGACCGAGACGAGCAGCAACTGGGCGAGGCCGAGCCGGCCGAGCGCGTACGACACGGGGACGCTCAGCAGCGCCGCGCACCGGACGAGGTCCATCGCGATCATCACCGACCGCTTGCGGCGGAACTCGCCCCAGGGCCCGAGCGGGACCGCGACCGCCGCGCCCACCGCGGCCCCCACCGCGGCGAGCGAGGCGACCTCGGCGGCGCCCTTGTGGAGGACCGTGATCGCGAGCAGGGGGAAGGCGCTGAACGCGAGCCCGGTTCCGAGCGCGCTCGCCCCGTACGCCGCCCACAGCCAGCCGAAGTCGCGCCCCGGAGCCGGCCGTCCGCCCGCCATGTCCGTACTCCTCTCCGCGACACGTCGCACAACCGCGCGTCGGCAGCGGCCATCCAATCGACTCTCCGATACCGGGAGCAAACAACCCGACGAGCACCGACGGACAACCATCGGTTGTGGGGTTAGGGTCAGGGACGTGGATCTCGAAGCCGTACGCACCTTCCTCACCGTCCTGGACACGGGCCGGTTCGGGCAGGCCGCCGACGAGTTGTCGATCACCCAGCAGGCCGTGTCCAAGCGCGTCGCCGCCTTGGAGAAGGAACTGGGTGTGCGGTTGCTCACCCGCACCCCGCACGGCGCCGAGGTCACCATCGACGGGCAGGCCTTCCTGCCGCACGCCCGCGCCCTCCTCCGCGCCGAGGCCCGGGCGATCGCGTCCGTACGGCCCGGCACGCGCGCGCTGCGCGTGGATGTGATCGGCAGACGGCTGGCGCCCGCCACGCTGCTGCGGGCGTTCCACCGGACGCACCCGGAGATCGAGCTCGACGTCGTGACGCTCTTCGACGCCGACGCGGCCGTCGCCGCCCTGCGGTCCGGCACGATCGACGCGTCCTTCCGCGCGGTCACCATGCCGGGCCGGCACCTCCCCGAGGGCGTCGAGGCCCTGCCGGTCCTGGACGAGCCGATCGAGCTCCTCACCGGCCCGGCCCACGCGCTGGCGTCGGCGCGTTCCGTCACGCCGGCACGGCTCGCCGGGCACCGGATCTGGGTGCCAGGCATCGTCAGCGGAACCGAGTGGGCGGCCTACTACGCCGACCTCGCCGCCGCGTTCGGGCTCACGATCGAGGTGACGGGGCCCGACTTCGGCACGGAGCCGCTCCTCGACACCGTCGCCGACTCCCCCGAGCTCGCGACCCTCGTCGGCGCGGGAACGCGACTCGTCTGGCCCGAATCCCTCGACCTGCGGCGCATCCCCGTGCACGGCCCGACGCCGGTCTATCCGCACTCGCTGCTCTGGTCCGTGGACAATCCGCACCCCGCGCTCCACGCCCTCCGCGACCACCTCGCCGCTCCCGGGACCGGGACCGGGACCGGGACCGGGACCCCGGGAACCCCGGGGGCCGACATCTGGACACCCTCCTGGGCACGCCCGCGAACGAGGCACCCCTCGCTCTAGAATCGGACCGACCGGCCGCCGGACCAGCGGCACAGGCCGGCGACTCATGCGTCACCGGGGGAAGGCGGCACGCGATGAGGTGGAACCTCAATGTCGTGGTGGGGTCGCTCGTCTTCTTCGTCGGCGCGGGACTCATCGCGGCCGGTCTCGTCTGGAAGGGCCGTGCGGTACGGCCGTTCGCCGCTTCCCGGGCCCGGTCCGCCGCGCAGCGTGAGTACGCGCGCGATCTGCAGCGGGCGGCCGACCACGTGATCGCCACGGCCCGCCGGTCCGCCGGCGACGGCGAACCGGCCATCGTCACCGTCGAGGCCGTGGTCCGCGTGACGCGCGAGCGCTACGGCTACACCGCGGTGGAACAGCGCCACGCGGCGGCGGCACTACGCCGACGGTTCGAACACTGGCGATGCGCCGTCGACTGCGTCACGGACGCGTACACCTGAACCGACACGAGGGCGAGCCTTGCGGAGTGAGGGCTCGCTCCCAGGAGTGAGGGGGGATCGCTTCCTCCACAGCCGTGCGGGGGACGGCCGTCCAGTCGCCGTACATCAGGAGGACGCTCCGGGCAGGGCCGCCTCAGCGAACCCGGCGGCGCCGAACGAGTGGACTCCGGTGGGGCGCTCCTCGGACGGGGCCTCCGGGAGAGGTCCGGTGGTGATGTGGCTGCCTGCTCCCCCGACCTGGAAGAGGCACCCCCACATGCGACGCACCCCCACCCGACGTCTGTTCGCCTCGGCGCTGCTCGTGGCGACCGTGCTGGCCCCGATGGCCGTGGCCCCCGCCCCCGTCGTCCACGCCGCGGGCATCGACCGGCAGGACAAGGACGACTGTCCGCCGGGCGGTCTCGGTCCCGCGGTGAACGCCCGGCTGGACAAGGCCATCGAGGAGGTCCGCGAGCAGGCCGGCATCCCCGGTGTCGTCGTCGGGCTGTGGATGCCGGGCAAGGGGAGCTACGTCCGCGCGAGCGGTGTCGCCGACACCGTGACCCGCGAGCCGATGTCCGCCGATTCGTACATCCGGATCGGCAGCGAGACCAAGACGTTCACGGTGACGGCGCTGCTCCAGCTCGTCGACGACGGCCGGGTCGGTCTTGACGACCCGATCGCGAAGTACGTGCCCCACGTGCGCAACGGCCACCGGATCACGCTCCGTCACCTCGCGGAGATGCGCAGCGGCTTGTTCCCGTACACCTCCGACGCGGGCTTCGTCCACGACCTGCTGAGCGACCCCCAACGGTCCTACACCCCGGAGGAGCTGCTCGCATTCGGCATGAAGCACAAGAACACCTTCAAGCCGGGTGCGAAGTTCGAGTACTCGAACTCCAACCTCGTCCTGCTCGGCCTGGTGGTCGAGAAGGTGACCGGTCAGCGGATCCAGGACGTGATCCGCAACCGGGTGCTTCGCCCGTCGCACCTGTTCCACACGCTGTTCCCGGACGGGGCCGAGTACCCCGAGCCGCACTCGCACGGCTACACCGACCAGACGCTGAGCGGCGAGATCGAGGACGCCACGGACTGGAACCCGAGCTGGGCATGGTCGGCCGGGGCGATGATCTCGAACCTGCACGACCTGCGCCGCTGGGCCGAGATCATCGCCACCGGGAAGCTTCTCAGCCCGGAGACCCAGGCGCAGCGCCTCAAGACGCTGCCGACCGGCTTCCCCGGCACCAGCTACGGCCTCGGAATCCTGAAGACCGACGGCTGGATCGGCCACAACGGCTCCCTGCCGGGGTACGAGACGGTGACCGTCTACCTGCCCTCGCAGAGGGCCACCCTGGTCATCATGATCAACACGGACGCCATCCGTGTCGACAACCAGGAGCCGTCCACGCTGCTCGCCCGGGCGGTCACGCGGATCGTCACCCCGGAGAACGTCTACGACGGCGGCGCCCCGCTGCCCCGGTCCTGAGCGAGCTCCACGGAGAGCTGGGCGCCCAGTTCCTCGAAGCCCAGCGCGGCGGCGACCCGCCGTGAGGCCGGGGGACGGGCGCGCCACTGCGGCAGCAGACCGGCGGTGAGCGCGTGGGCTACCGCCGTCGAGGCCACGACCCTGGCGAGTCCGCGTCCCCGGGCGGCCGGGGCGGTCAGCACGCTGAGGTGGGCGGTCCGCAGGGGCCACTCCTGGTAACCGGCGGCGGCCACCGCCTCGCCGTGCTCGCGGACCACGAACACCGGGGACGTGATCTCGTCGAGGGCGGCCTCCGCCGCGTCCTCGGGACCCGCCGTGCGCTCCAGCGCGCGCACGGCCCGGTGGTGGCCGTCGAGCCGCTCCACCGCAGGGGACGCGCCTCCTGCCGGGCGGAAGCCCTCGGGTGAGACGTACGCGAGTGCCGCCGGGCCCAGCACGCGGGTCACGGGCAGGACGTCACCGACGGCCGCCGCGTCCACCACCGCTGCCACCGGCAGCCCCCGCAGCGCGCCCCGTACCGCCGCGGCGGCGCGCTCGTCCGGGACGGTCACGAGCGCCGCTCCCCCGAGGGCCACGATCCCGGCCCAGCCCATGGGACACAGGCCTGAATCCGGGGACACCACCACGTTCATCGCACCCGCCGACGGGAAGGACGCGGAAACCCCCGCCATGTCCTCCCACAGCCGCCGGGCGGCGGCAAGCGGCGGTACGGCACGGGCCTCGGCGATGTCGGGATCCTGGGGCATGAGGGCATTGTGGCCGGTCGGGCGGGGCGGGCGAAGGAGATTTCCGCTGCCCGCCCCGCCCTCCCCCGCCCGCCCTCCGTTACTCGAAGGCCGCCGCCCCCTTGAGTGCCGCCGCGACGGTCTCCGGCGCGTCCGGGCCCGGTGCTCCCGGGTGGTAGGTGACGGAGCGGAGGCGGCCGGTGAAGCGGAAGGAGCGGTGGCGTTCGAAGAGGGGCCATGAGACGGGGGACTTGCGGTCGACGCCCACGCTGATGCCCTGGAAGGGGGCCATGCCGACGAGTTGGTGGACGCTGTCGGGCGCGGCCCGGCGCTCGCCGTCCACCCAGCTGCCGACGGCGGCGCCGACGCCGAGCAGCGGGCGCCCCTGCGCGTGCTCGTCGAGGAAGCCGCGCAGCGCGCGGGCAACGGCGACCGGCAGGCCGTCCGGCGCGCTGCCGTCGTGCGGGTGGGTGCGACGGGCCAGGACGCGGCCGCGCAGGTCGACCAGGCCGAGGTCGAGCTGGGCACACCGAGGTGGACACCGCCGACGACCGGTCCGCCGGAGGCGCCGATGTGCAGGTCGACCGGGATCTGCGGGCGCCCTCGACGTAGTACGTGACGGAGCACCCCGTGGTGCGCGTCCACGGAGACCGGCGAGCGCACGCTCCTGCTCGGCGACCTCGTGCAGCGGATCAGCGGCCTCACGGGAGCCGACTCGCGCGTCCTGCTCGCGCTGTTCCAGGCGCACATCGAGCGCCCGGAGAACACCGTGCGCTGGCAGTGGCAGGTGGGCGACGTGGCCATCTGGGACAACCGCGCCACCCGGCACTACGGCGTGGACGACTCCGACGACCACGAGCGCAAGCTCCGCCGGGTGACCATCGACGGCGACGTGCCGGTCGCCGTGGACGGCGCCGCCTCGGTGCTCCTCGCGCCCGAGTCCGTGCCGGAGCCGGCCTTCGGCATCGCCTCCGGCGCGTCGACCGCGGAGCCCGCGGAGCCCGTCACGGTCTGACGGGCGCCGTCGAACCGCGCGCTTCGCGCCGGAGGAACGTCGGTCAGGAGCCCGACGGCTGGGCGTAGTCGACGAAGCCGACCCAGTCGAGGGCCGTGCAGGGTTCGTCGCCGAGCACCCAGGCGTCGTGTCCGGGCTTGACCTCCATGAAGTCGCCTGCGCCGAACTCCGTGGCCTCGCCGTCGTCCATGACGACCTTCATCCGGCCGCTGACGACGTATCCGACGTGCGACGCCTGACAGCTGTCGGTGCCGGCGATCGGCTTCACGTGCTTGGACCACTGCCAACCCGGCTCGAACACGGCGCGGCCGACCGCTCCGCGCTCACCGTTGATCAGGTCGAGCCTGCCCTTGCCGTCCTCGAAGGGGCGGGTCTCGTCCGCTGAATCGAAACTCTTCCGTACGATGCCGGCCATCGCGCTCTCCTGGCGGTGTGAAGGCCTGGCCCCGAGTCCACTTCCAGGCTACGCCGGGTCGGTCCGCCCCACCCGCTTTGGTGGTTCCAAGCAGCTCGACGGGTCGAATTCTGTGCGCTTCCCCTATCGGGCAGATCTACACATAAAGGACAGATAAGAGCACAATGGAGCCGCGGCATGATTGCCACACAAGCGGTCGGACGTGCATGACGCCAGAAGGAGGCGAGTCGTATGGCCGACGTCTCTCACCGTCGCGGTGATATCGCGGGACACCCGGACGCCGGGGAAATGCGGGATCGTTACGCCCGTGTGCTCCAGACCCGAGGTGTCGCGGCGGTCGAGGAGCTCGTGATCCTCGCCGGAATCTACGCCGCGATCTCCGCATGGACGGTTCACTTCTCCGCCGCCCAGCCGGAACTCGCCCTCAGCAACCTGGTCGTCGGCGTCGCCCTCGCGGCCCTGGGCCTCTGTATGTCGATGGCCCCCGAGCGGTCGCAGGACCTGAACTTCGTCGTGCTGCTCATGGGTGCCTGGCTGATCATCGCCCCCTGGGTGGTCGGGCAGAACCCCACCACCGGCACGATCCTGAGCAACGTGATCACCGGTGCGTGCGTCTGCCTGTTCTCCCTCACGGCCGGCGGACTGCTGATGACCAAGAGAAGGACGTGACGTTCTGAGCTGTACCGGAACGGCGGCACCTCCCCTGTGCGGAGGCGCCGCCGTTCACCGTGTCCGCCCGCTGACATAGAGCCGGTACGGAGCGTTTGTCCGCACCGCCTTGTGCACGGCGGCGCACGACCGGTGTCCCCGGCCGCGCCTAGCCTCACCGCATCGGCACGAACGAGGGGCGGTACCACCGGTGAACTGGCACATCCACGACTATCGCGAGAGCGATCTCGCGGCCGTCGTCCATCTGATCGACACCACGGCCGAGCTCGGGCAGGAGTCCGTGTTCTCGCTCGCCGAGTGCATCGGGGCCCTCACCTCCCGGCAGCCGGCCGTCGTCGCCGTCCACCAGGGCGCGCCCATCGGGGCCGCGCTGGCCTGCGTCTCCGGCGAGCGCGCCTGGGTGATGCGGATCGCGATCTCCTCGGCGTGGCGCGGCCGCGGCCTGGCCAGCGCCCTGCTCGTGGAGCTGGAGCGGCGGCTCGTGGCGGCCCGGGTCGGGCGGATCGCGTACGTGCTGCCGGAGGAGGAACTCCTCGGCGAGGGGCTGCTGAACGCCGGGTACACGCGGCAGCCGGCCGTCGCGTACTTCGAGAAGGTGGAGCCGCTACACGGGCCCGCGGCCGGGCTTCTCGACGACCTCGGCGGCCGGCTGCTCCCCGGCGACCTGTGGGCGAAGGTCGCCGGGATGGAGCGGGAGAAGGACCTCATCGAGCGCCGGGTCGTCCTGCCGCTCGCCGAGCCGGAGAGGGCCACCCGGCACGGGGTGCGGCCGCCGCGCGCGGTCTGCCTCTTCGGGCCGCCCGGCACCGGGAAGACCACGTTCGCCCGGGGCATCGCCTCCCGCCTCGGCTGGCCGTTCGTGGAGATCCTGCCGTCCCGCCTCGCCGACGAGGGGAACCTCGCGGCCGCCCTGCGGTCCGCGTTCGCGCGGATCGCCGAGCTGGAGCGGGTCCTCGTCTTCATCGACGAGGTCGAGGAGATCGCCCCGGTCCGCTCCGAGCCGGCGCAGCCGGGCGGCATGCACGGCGTGACCAACGAACTCCTCAAGCTGATACCGGGTTTCCGGGAGCGGGACGAGCGCCTCCTCGTCTGCGCCACCAACTCGATCCGTTCCCTGGACCCGGCGTTCCTGCGCCCCGGCCGTTTCGACTACCTCATCCCGATCGGTACGCCGGACAAGGTGGCGCGGGCGGCGATCTGGGCCCGGTACACGGACGGCCGAACAGACGTCGACATCGACGAACTCGTCCTGGCGAGCGATCTGTTCACCCCGGCCGACATCGAGCACGCGGCCCGGATCGCCGCCCAGGCCTCCTTCGAGCGGGACCTGGTGGCGGTCGGCGGCCGGGGCGTGGACGGCCCCGTGCCGGGGGCGAGCACGGCGGACTATCTGGAGGCGATCGGACAGTGCCGCCCGACGGTCACCCCGGCGATGGTCGAGCAGTTCGCCTCGGACATCACGACGCACGCCCGGATCTGAGAGCGAACTCCTCGTGTGCGGCGTCGAGTTCCGCCCGGTCGGGCGGCTGGGCGCCGGCGCGGGAGACGGTGACGGCCGCCGCCGTGCCGGCGCGGGTGAGCAGCTCCGTGAGCGCCTCAGCCGAGAGGCCGGCGAGTGCCTCCCTGTCCTGCCCGGCGAGGGCGTCGAGGACGGCGGACATGAAGGAGTCGCCCGCGCCGACGGTGTCGACGACGTCGACCGGTGGCGCCCCGACGGAGACGGTGTGGTGCCGGGTGAGGGCGAGCGAGCCCTCACCGCCCCGGGTGACGAGGACGACGGCCGGGCCCAGCGCGAGCCAGCGGGCCGCGACCGCGTGCGGGTCCTCACCGGGGTGGAGCCAGGTCAGGTCCTCGTCGCTCGCCTTGACGAGGTCGCTGAGGGCGACGCAGCGCTCGACCCGCGCGACGGCCTCGGTGCGCTCCCCCATCAGTCCCGGGCGGACGTTGGGGTCGTAGCTGACGGTGGCGCGGTCGCGGAGCCGCTCGGTCTCGGCGAGCACGGCGTCCGCGCCGGGCGCGGTGACGGCGGCGATCGAGCCGATGTGCACATGCGAGGGTGAGGCCTCGGCCGGTGCCGTGGCGTCCAGGGTCCAGGCGATGTCGAAGGTGTACGTGGCCTGGCCCCGCTCGTCGAGGCCGACGACCGCCGAAGGGGTGCGCGCGGGGGCGCCGCCGAGCGCGATCCGTACGCCAGCGCCCTTCAGGTGGTCGGCGATGAGCCGTCCGGCGGGGTCGCCGGCGAGCTGGGTGAGCAGGGTGACGTCCCGGCCGAGACGGGCGAGGCCGTAGGCGACGTTGGCGGGGCTGCCGCCCGGGTGGACGCGGTCGGCGGCGCCGGAGCCCGCGGGGGCGCGGACGATGTCGGCGACGCACTCGCCGATCACCAGGAAGGACATGGGTCAGAGCTCCTTGCCGTAGGTGTCCTGGTAGCCGGCCCGGCCGCCGAAGACGTTCAGTCCGACATGGCCGTCGGAGGGGCGGCCGGCGGCCTGGTCGGTACGGTCGATGATCCGGTTCCCGTCGAGGAAGACCTGGACGCGGGTGCCCTGGTGGACGATCCGGAGATGGTAGGCGCCGGCCAGGAGGGCGGGCCTGAGCCTCCGTGGGGCTCGGCCACGGGAAGGGGAGGGTGTCATAATGGTGGCTCTTTCCTCTCTTCAACACACTGGACGAAGACGGGACGAGATGACTCGACGGAGCTGATTCGCGGTCAGACCGACGAGCGTTCGAGCAGCGGGCAGTCGAGCGTCACCCTGCGGGTGTCGAGCGGCTGCCCCGCTGCGAGAGCGGCCAGCATCTCCACGCCCTTGGCGCCCATCGCCTCGAAGGGCAGGGCGAGCGTGGTCAGCTTGGGCCGCAGATAGGCGGCGATGAGCTCCTGGTTGTCGTAGCCGACCACGGCCACGTCGTCCGGGATCCGCAGCCCACGTTCCTTGATGGCGTCGTACGCGCCCATCGCCATCCGGTCGTTGCCGCAGAAGAGCGCGGTCGGCCGGTCGGCACGGTCGAGCAGTGCGCAGGCGGCCGTGAAGCCGCCGTCGGCCGTCGCGTGTCCGGAGACGATCAGCGACGGGTCCAGGGGGAGACCGGCCTCGCGCAGCGCCCGCTCGTACCCCTCGCGCCGACCGAGGGCGGCGGGGATGTCCGGGTCGAGGTTGATGAACCCGATGCGCTCGTGCCCGGCCTCGACGAGGTGGCGGCCGGCACGGTGGCCGCCGCCGATCTCGTCGGGGACGACGGAGGGCAGTTCGCCCTCGGCGTCGTAGCAGTTGACAAGGACGGTGGGGACCTCGCGGGCGGCCTTGGGGAGGGTGACCGCCCGGTGCCAGGTCGTGGCGTAGAGCAGTCCCTCGACCCGCTGTTCGAGGAGCTTGTCGAGGGCGGCGGCCTCCTGGGCCCGGTCCCCCTCGCTGGCGGCGATCAGCAGGAACTTGCGGTCGAGCCAGGCGCGGTCCTGGGCGCCCTTGATGACGTCGACGGCGAAGGGCGCGGTGACGATCTCGGTGATCAGTCCGTACCACTCGCTGCGCTGGGCGGCGAGGGCGCGGGCTCCGGCGTTGGGCCGGTAGCCGAGCTCGTCGATCGCGGCCTGAATACGACGCCTGGTCTCGTCCGGGATGGCGGCTCCGGGGCGATCGTTCAGCACGAAGGACACCGCCGTGCGCGAGACCCCCGCGCGGCGGGCGACATCGCTCATGGTGACGCTGCGGGCGCTGTTGGCGGCCACGACGACCCCTCCCTGGATCTTTCCCGGTTCTTCCCTGATCGCCGACCCGGCTCGGTCTCCCGGGTTACGCGCTTTAGTAACGCGCGTTAGTGCGGCGTTGCGCGCAAGTTACGACCGGCTTCCGGCCGCTGTCAATATCTTGTTCACGAAGGACCGCCGACGGACTCGGGCGGCGGTGTCAGCTGTGCGGGGGAAGGGTTTTCCGGTGGAGACGGTCGAGACGGTCGAGGGGCTCGCGGTCATCGCGTTCGACGACGGCAAGGAGCTGGAGGCCTGGCTGGAACTGCACCACGGGGACACCCCGGGCATCTGGCTGCTGCTGGCCAAGAAGGGCGCGGACCTCCCCTCGCCGACGGCGGACGAGATCCTCGACGGCACGCTCGTCTACGGCTGGATCACCGGCAAACGCGTCGGGCGCGACGAGCGCACGTATCTGCAGAAGATCACCCCGCGCCGGCCGCGCAGCCTCTGGTCCCAGGTCAACGTCCGCCAGGTCGAGGCGCTCACCGCCGCGGGCCGGATGCGCGAACCGGGCCTCGCGGAAGTACGGGCGGCGCGGGCGGACGGACGGTGGGAGGCCGCGTACCCCTCCCAGAAGGACGCGACCGTGCCGGACGACCTGGCTGAGGCCCTGGCGGCGGACCCGCGGGCCGCCGCGGCCTTCGAGGCCCTGGGGAAGACGGACCGCTACCTGGTGATCCTGAGTCTCTGGCAGGCGCGCACGGCGAAGACGCGGGCGGCACGGCTGGCACGGGCGGTGGCGGCGCTCGCGGCGGACGGGGCCCCTTAAGGGCCTGTCCGGCGGATCAGGGTCGGACAGGCCCTAAGCGGCGGCCCTGCGGTAGAGGACCTGGTGGGCGTCCCACTCCACGAAGGACTCCGCGTGCTCCAGGCCGACGGCCTCCAGGAGGCGGCGCGAGCGGTCGTTGGCCTCCTGGGTGACCGCGACCACGCTCGGCATGCTCTCCAGCACCCGCGCGACGACCGCGCCGACCGCCTCCCGGGCGTAGCCCCTCCCCCAGTGCTCGGGCAGGAACTGGTACGACACCTCCGTCTCGCCGTTCCGCGCGCCCGCCTCGACGCTGACGAGCCCCAGGAGGACGTCGTCCTCGGCCCGGATCACGGCGTGGAATCCGGCCGCCCCGACGATCCGCCGCTGCCGGATACGGATGACGGGCTCCGTGACGGGCCCGCCGAGATGGCGCCGCACCTCGGGGTCGGTCCACAGCCGGGTCACGGCCGCGAGGTCCCCCCGGCGAACGGCCCGCAGGAACAGCCGGTCGGTGGTGACAGACTCGGGCGGGGCCGTGGCGGGAGGCGGCGTCGGGGTCGGGGAGACGGGCATGGTGGTGATCCTCTCAGCCCCCGCCCTCGGGAACGACACCGGTGGTCCCGCACGTTCATGCCGTCGGAACGACGGCGTGGAGGGGAGGCAGGGGGCGCATGGGGACTGTCGTACGGCTGTGGGCGGCCGGGGAGATGCCGTACCGCGACGGGCTGTACCGCCCGGACGACACCGGCAGGGACGTGTACGTGGAGGGCCCGGGGGCGTATCACCCGGACGCCGGGCAACCGATCCCCTTCCGTCTCGGCGATCCCTTCGACGTGCTCCAGGCCGTCGAGGAGGACGGCACCGCCGAGGTTGACCGCTTCTTCGCGAGCCCGCTGCCGGACGGCTCGGGACGGATGTCCGGAGGTGGCGGCGGCATGGGCAACACCGGCCACCTCGCCCGCCTGGACGCGGACGGCTCCCTGCGCTGGCTGGCCTTCATGTACTGCTCGAACCCGTTCGTGGGGGTGCGCTACGAGGGAGCGACAGCCGTCTTCACCAACGACTGGGGCAACGAGCTGCGCCTCGACCTCACCGACCCGGCCCTCGCCTGACCTCACGGGAGTAATCGTCGGCCCCGGCCGATCACGCGGAGATCCTGGCGCTCTGGGAGCTGTTCAACAACCTGCGCACATTCACCGCCCGCAGCGCGTTCGTCCTGCTGATCACCCTCTGCCTGTGGCAGCCGACTACCGCCCCGCCGGCCGGCGCGACCGCCGAGGCCCGGGGTCTGGTCTAGTAGGGCTTGGTCAGGTTAGGGCTGGTGTGGGTATGCCGCGGTGACAGGTGGGGCAGACGCCGGTCCATGTCGCGAGGAGGGTCTGTAGCTCGCGGACGACGCGGTAGAGGCTCAGGCCGGCGCCGTGTCTTTTGGGGCTCTGGCCAGTCGTT
>NZ_JBSGTX010000044.1:0-71215 GCF_053607625.1 Streptomyces sp. NPDC055103 | reverse complement strand
CGACAGCCGGGCCACCGCCGTGCCCACGACCAGCCCGAACAACCGAAACGGCCCACCGGAGAAACCGACGGACCATCACGAAAGATCGAGGTTAGGTCGAGAAAGTACTGCGGAGCGGAGACAGCCCATCCCACGCTCATTGTCTGCTCCGGGCCGTCAGGCGACAGCAGGTGCAGGAAGCGTTGCTGAAGTGCAAGAAACCGCTCCAACAGATGCGGCGGGCAGGCGGCCGGGGGCACTTGATCAAGTCTTCTGCCACAGACCGACCTGAATTCGCCGGCCGATGAGACCACTGCCTCAGCCCGACATTGCGTCGGGTGCAGTTCCCCGTCCCTCGGCCGCGGGACCAGCGAGATTCCCTGGACGATCAGGGCAGGTTGCGAGCAAGAGGGGCAAACGTGCCGCAGCAGGCACCGGTGCTCGGGGCAGGCGAAGACGGGCGGGAGCCTCCAATGGCGCTTCCAGCTTCCGCCGTGGAGGTGCTCGATGGTGCTGTCGCCGGCCAGGCACTGCGGGCAGTAGCGACTCCAGTGACTGAACACCCACCGGTTGTTGTAGAGCATGCGCCCCGGCATCCGCGGGGTGAGCTCAGGGCTGATGGGTCCATAACGGGGGCCGAGCGGGGCTAGGAAGAGGTCAGCCGCTTCGCGATGGCTCAATCGGGTTATGCGGGCGAATGCTTCGATCCGGTGTTGCTCAAGAAGGTGGAGCTGAGTGAGGCTGACGTGCTCTGCCAGGAACCGTCGGTGCGACGAAAGACCGGTTCGGATTGCGATATCGGCGGGAGTCACGGAGTTGCGGTGGGCAAGGCGAAGTACCAGCCCGGGGAGACTCTCGTCCGAAAGGGGAGCCAAGCATCGGGCAATGGGACGCATGTCTGCGAGCGGGGGTGGCTCAGCCATCGACGGCCTTCGCACCATGGTCGTCGAAGACGGTGTTTCGCCCCCTGCGTCGAGGCTTCTTCGGGGGCGAGCCAGGATCCTCCTCCGGAATGTCGGGGACCTCGCCGGCCTCTCGGTCGCGGTCGGTGAGGTTGCCGAGACTGATACGGATCGTCGACAAGAGGTCCGGGGTCAGCTCCTCGGCACCTGACTCGATCGCTTCGGCGCAGCCGTCCTCGACCAACCGTTTGAGGAGTCCGACGATGCCGCGGGTGCGGCGGAACAGGTATTCGGGCATCGCGCCTTCGGTGAGCATCCCCGGCCGGGCCCGGAACAGCCGCAGGCGATCTTCGATCCCGGCCAGATGTGCAACGAAGGCGGTCATGCCTTCGGCTGTGTCGTAGTCGAAAGGATCGAGATCGACCAGGTCGAAGCGCCGTTCGGTCTGTGTCGCGGCCGACGGGTTGTAGCTCTTGCCGGTTTTGAGGTCAGGGAATACCCACTGTCCGGTGCGCGGGTCGGGGTAGCCGCTCCGTAGGAGTCCGGATCGGGGAATGTCGACGCCGATCAGAACCAACGTGACGTTGAGGTCCATCAGCTCGCGGACGAGATCGAGGGTGTCCTGGTCGTCCTCGCGATGGAGTCTCAGCCTCGTGATGTCGTCCAGTAGCAAGGCCGTGGTGTGGTGGTCCCGCAGTGAGTCCCGCACCGCTCTGATCAGGCCGTTCAGAGTCCTTGGCAGCGGAGCTCCGTAGAAGTCCAGGATGGCCGTGCACAAACCCTTCGGCGTCGCTCGGACCGGGGTCCGGCAGTAGGCGACGGGCACGAACAGATCCCGGGTGCCCGGGATGGGGCCCGGCAGCAGCTGTCGGTGCAGGTCCCGCCACAAGATCTCGAAAGTGGCCGCAGCATCGCACGCGGTCTCCGTCTTCCCCAGGTAGCCGCCGCCGCTGATCATCAGCCCATCGCGGGTGCCAGGGGCGAAGTTCAGCGCGTTGTTCCGCATCCGTCCGCGCATCAGCCGGGTGACCCTCGCGCTCATCGGGGTCTCCAGAAGCCCCATGTTCACGTGTGTCGCGGTCCGGTGGAGGTCGTGCAGGGCACGTCGTCGGGGACTCATCGAAGCGTACTCATCCGCAGAGAGGCGGGGTGCTGGGATGAACGCATCACGCTGTTCATTCCACTGCCGCCAGCCCTCAACCCGGGTCCGGTCGGGTGGCGGCCCGGCCCGCAGGAAGGGGACGATCCCGCCTTCACCCGGCGTTTGGTCCGCCATCGCCATGCTCTTCCTCGTCGTCCTCGGGCAGCAGGAACAGGTCACGCTTGCGATATGCCTCGCCAAGCGGTGCTGCGGGCTTCGGCCGGCTCTGGACGGCCTGCTCGCGGCGATATCGCCGGTGGCTGTCGATGCTGTCCTCGGCCTGTCTTGCCCGCTCTGGCCAGCGCAGGGGCGTGACCACGCCGCCGGGGGTGGCCGCGGCCTGGACGGGTTCTCTCGCCGACGCCTGGTTCGGCCGGTCAGCTTGTGCCGCTGCCGCCTGGAGGGCCTCGCGGGAATGCTCCGTCCGCTGGACCTTCGGCTTCCGGGTGGGCCACTGGCTCACTGGGATCCGCGAGCCGATCAGCTCCAGCAGGACCGGCAGTAGATCAGCATCGGACTGGGGTCGCAGCCCGCAGGCGACGGCCTTCTTCAGCAGCTCGCGTACGCGTGCGTCGCCGAAGGCTGGAGCCTGTCCGTCTGGTGGCAGACCGGTCCAGGGCAGCGCATGCCAGTCGTGCGAGATCGGGTCCTGGAAGAACACCTGTCGGCGGTCCCGCGGGTCCCGCCGTACGGCCCAATGGCCCTTGTGCTTGCCTCCACGTGTCGATCGCTGGCCCAGGTAGGGGCCCAGTAGGTCGGCATCGTGATACCAGAGCCCGCGGATCTTCACTCCGCGCCGGGGGTCGATCCGCTGCACGTAGTGGATGGGCAGCAGTTCGTAGAACAGCTGCGGTGAGGGGATGTTCATCGCGAATCCGGCCTGAGCGAACGACGCCGCGAACAACGAGTTCGGGCTGTGATCTCCGCCCGGGTCCCAGCTGGGGGCGTATTCGCCAAGCCGCCGCTTCTGCCACACCGCGACGGTCCACGTGGCGATCAGATGGTCCATCTCGCCGATCGTCAGGACCGCGTCACCTTCCGGATCGGCGCCGCGGTCGGCGGGATCGATGCCGGTGTAGCCGGGCAGCTGCTCGAACAGCAGCGACCGGATCGCGCCGAAGGCACGCTCGCAGGCCGACTTGTCCGTAGGACGCAGAACCCGGCTGGGAAGGATGTTGCAGCCGAGCACCCTCTGGACATCGACCAGGTGGTGATTGCGGTAGACAGACCCATGGTCCGTGGTCACCGTCTCCGGAGTGAAGAACGGCAGGCCGGCGACCTTGTGTCCGGCGAACTCGGCGACCAGCGCGGCGGGCAGCCCCGGGTAAGGCCACTCCAGATCCTCGCCCCAGTCGGCCCGCATAGGCAGCGGCAGCATCACGTCCCGCAACAGCATCGCGACGTCCACTGACTGGTCGGAGACGAGGGTGAGCCGGAAGGCGCAAAGGGAATGCGTGTGGACATCCATGGCGAGGGTGAGATGGACCTTCACGGGGTCGCCGAACGTGCTCTCGCGGACCATCACGGGCAGCACCGTGGTGTCCAGAGCGATCACCTGGCCGGGCCGGTGGACGAGCACGTGCCCGTTCTTCACGGGCAGCTCGGCCGAGCGCGCGTAGCGCTGGCGAGCCCCGCCCGGTCCGAACCACTCGCGCCAGACCACCCACAGAGTCTGGTAGCTGGGGACGCTGACGTCCCGGTCGGGGAAGGATTCGCGTACGTATTGGTGGATCATGCGTTCACGGGTCCGCATAGTCACCTTCGACCGGTGCAGAGTCTCTGCGCGGACCGCGAAGATCGCCTCGCGGATCTCCTCGGTGATGCTGGGGTGGCTTCCGCTCTCGCGCAGCCAGCGCTCGTCCGCGCAGCCGACCAGCCCGGCGTCCTGGCGTCGGCGGTCCCAGCGGATCAGAGTGCGGTAGCCGACCCGGTCCAGACCCAGGAGTTTGGCCTGCTGACGGTCCATGGCAGCCAGTTCGGCGACCTTCGCGAGGCGGCGGGCGGTCAGCGTCGTGGTGGCCGGGTCGTACTCCGGTTTCGGCTCACCTGGGCCCGGCCGCAGCGGGTCGCCGCTGCGGAATCCGGTCTCCACCTCCAGCAGATGGGCCAGCCGGCATACGGCGATCTCCCGCCGTCCCGGCTCCAGGTCCCCCTGTGTCTTGGGCTGGCGGCCCCGGTCGGAGCCGCGAGCCGCGGTCGTGGACGAGGGGCGGCAGTTGGGGTGGTTGGCCAGGAAGCGGAAGCTCACCGGCTGCCGGGTGCCGTCGTCGCTGACCAGGTGGACCCGGCCCAGTTCCGGCTCCCGGCGTTCGACCGTCCATTGCGTGCCGTCCAACACCAGAGCGGCGCCGGGAGACAGGTCCAGGACACTGGCCGTCCTCATCACTCCTCCTCATCCGGGTTGGTCACCACGGATCGGTCGCCGAACGGCCTGCTCAGGTCGGAGCCGAGGCGCCGGTGCCAGAGCAAATGCAGGAGCTGGGCACGGGCCAGCGGCGGGAACGGCGCGGTGTCCACGACCTCGCCGAACGTCCTCCCGTCGCGGGCCGCCGCCACAAGGGCTGGCTGCAGTCCGAGCGGGTCAGACAGAGGTCGGCGCTGGGAGGAGAAAGCGTCGACCGCGGCGGTGACGTGCTCTTTCCAGCCCGCAACGACGGTGTAGTGCCAGCCGCAGGCCAGCGCGACCTCGGCGGACGCGGCGAACGCCTCCAGGTCCTCCGGGCCGATGAGCGTGCGTGGCCGTACGTCGATCAGCCAGATACCGGTCCGGGTCACCGCCAGGAAGTCCGGGATGTGTCCCCTGCGTCGGGTCACGGTGTCGAACCGCAGCCGCATGGGCTGCGACAGCACGTCGACCAGGCCGGCCGCGAAGTCGAGGACCAGGAGCAGGCGGGCCTCCTCCAGACTCTCGGCCCCGTGATGACGGCCGGTGCTGACGAGGAATTGCAGGTTGGGGCGATGACGCTGGGCCCGGCGCCAGGAGAACCAACGCATCGGCGTGCCGTCCGCGATACGCGTGTGCGCCAGGTCCCGCACGGTGCACGACACCTCGTCGCCCGCTGTCCGCCAGGTCGCCGTCCAACGGCGGGTCCACTCCGCCCCAAGGTCCAGGCCGCCACTGCCCGGTGCCACCGACACCGGAACGAGTAGGTCCTCCCACCGGCAGCTGTGCGACCACAGGCCACCGGCCGAGGCCACAGCCGGGGACAGCGGCTGTACGGGGGAATGCGCTCCGTCCACCCCACCATATGACCACCGTCGAGAGCGGCAAGCGGGTCAGTCTCCGAACATGGTGACAACTCGGCCTGGAAACGCCCGGAAGTGACAACTACCGCGTGAATCCGGTGACAGAAAGAGCTGGAATCCCGCGAGAGCGTCCCAGGTGAGAGGTCATCACTGGTGACAACTAACGCTGGAAGTCACACGGATCGCCGCCGCGGACACTGACCTGTGTGGAACGCCAACTGAACGAACGGATCCGGTCGGGCGACCGGGCGGCTTTCGCCGAGGTCTTCGACCGGCACGCGCGGGTCGTCTACGCCTACGCCGTACGGACGACGGGCGACTGGGCCCTCGCCGAGGACATCGTGTCGCTGACGTTCCTGGAGGCCTGGCGGCGGCGCGACACGCTGCGCGGGGAGGTGCGGCACGTCCGCGCGTGGCTCCTGGGCATCGCGGCGAACGTGACCCGCAACACCGCCCGCGCGGCCCGCCGCCACAGGGCGGCCATGTCCCGCCTGCCGCCGCCGGAACCCCTGCCCGACTTCTCGGACGAGGTGGCCGGGCAGCTGGCCGACGCGGAGCGGCTGGCCGCTGTGGCCAGAGCGCTGAAGCGCCTGAGACAGAGCGAGCGCGAGGTGTTCGGCCTGGCCGTGTGGTCCGGGCTCGCGTACGCGGAGGTGTCGGAGGCGCTGGGGATACCGGTGGGCACCGTGCGCTCGCGGCTCTCCCGGGCGAGGCAGAAGTTACGCGTCCTCGTGATGACGGAGCTCGCCTCGCCCTCCTCCCCTCCCTCACCCCCACCCCCGCCGGACCGGTTCGCGAGGAGCGCCCCATGAACCCGGAGTTTCTGGAACAGCAGGATCAACAGGAACAGCAGGAGTGGCAGGAGCAGCGCGAGCGCGAGGAGGCGTGCCGCACGCTGCCGTGGACGCCCGCCCCCGTTCCGCCGGCGGACCGGATGCTCGCGCGGCGCCGACACCTCCTGAACGAGATCGACCGCGGAACACCGGCCACGGCCTCCCGGCGACGGGTCACCTTCGCGGTGGGGGCGGCGGTCGCCGCCGGCGCGGCGGTCGCCGTCCTCCTCCTCGGCTCGCCCCTCCCCTCCGATCACTCCGATCCCGCCGGGCCCCCCGCGTCCGCCGCCTCCGTACAGCTGCTGGAACGGGCCGCTCTCGCCGCCGCGGCACGGCCGCAGCCCGCGGTGCGCGCAGGCCAGTACTCCTACGTGCGGACGGTCGGTCACACGACGGTGCTCTCCGAGAACACGAGCGGAGGCATGGACCGCATCCGGGAGAGCGAGGACATGGAGCAGTGGACCTCGGCCGACGGCAGCCGTCGGACGCTGGTGCGCGTGGACGGCGAGGACGAGCTGCTTCCCGGCCTTCCGGGCAAGGGCGGCTTCCATTCCCCGACGTACGCCTTCGTGGCCGGACTTCCGACCGACCCGGACGACCTGCTGGAGCTGATCCACGACGACGCCGAGAAGAACCACGGCCCCGGCAGCGGTTCGACGACGGGCCCCGACCAGCAGGCCTTCGTCGCCATCGGAGACCTCCTGCGCGGTACGGTCACGCCGCCCGCGACCACCGCCGCGCTCTACCGCGCGGCCACCCGTATCCCCGGGGTCTTCGTCGTCCCCGACGCCGAGGACGCGGCCGGGCGCCACGGAGTGGCCGTCGCCCGCGTGCACGACGGCGAGCGGAGCGAGTGGATCTTCGACAGGACGACGGCACGGCTGCTCGGCGCGCGCACGGTACTCCTGGAGGACAGCGCCTGGGGGAAGGCCGGGACGGTCGTCGGATCGATCGCGATCACGGGCAGCGGCATCACCGAAACAGCAGGTCAGGCCCCGTAGCGGCGGGCGTGCAATGCTGGGATACGTGAACCTGGACGACCTGGTACGGCTGCGGCGCGCGCGGGACGCGATGGACCGCGACTACGCGCTGCCGCTCGACGTACCGGCGCTGGCCAGGGTCGCGCTGATGTCGGCCGGGCACTTCTCGCGCAGCTTCCGCGCCGCCTACGGCGAGACGCCGTACAGCTATCTGATGACCCGGCGCGTCGAGCGGGCGAAGGCGCTGCTGCGGCGGGGTGACCTGAGCGTCACCGAGGTCTGCTTCGCCGTCGGGTGCACCTCGCTCGGGTCGTTCAGCTCGCGGTTCACGGAGCTGGTGGGCGAGACCCCGAGCGCGTACCGGGCCCGGCGCCACGAGGCGGGTGCCGCGATCCCGGCGTGCGTGGCGAAGGTCCTCACGCGCCCGACGAGAAACGGCTGACGCGGCCGGGGCGGCCGGAGCAGCCGAGGCGGTCGGAGCAGCCGAGGCGGTCAGGGTGGGCCCAAGCGGTCGAGGAGGGCGACGCGGCCGGGGCGGCCGAAGCGGTCACGATCGGAGAAGCGGATTGCGGACCCCCGTCGTAGCGTCGAAGCCATGAACGTCAAACTCTCGCAGTGCTTCATCGCCGTCGACGACCACGACAAGGCGCTCACCTTCTACCGCGACGCCCTCGGCCTGGAGGTCCGCAACGACGTCGGGTTCGAGGGGATGCGCTGGGTGACCGTCGGTTCGCCCGCGCAGCCGGACGTGGAGATCGTCCTCGAACCGCCGCTGGCCGACCCGAACGCCTCGGCCGCCGACCGCCAGGCCATGGCGGAGCTGCTGGCCAAGGGCATGCTGCGGGGCGTGATCTTCGCCGCCGACGATGTCGACGCCACCTTCGAGCACGTCCGGGCGGCCGGCGGCGAGGTGCTGCAGGAGCCGGTCGACCAGCCGTACGGCGTCCGCGACTGCGCCTTCCGCGACCCGGCGGGCAACATGCTCCGCTTCTCCCAGCCCCGCGCCAAGTGACCACCGCCCCTCCCTGACGCCCGCATGGCAGCATGCGGGGAGGTCAACAGGGAGGGTACTCATGGCAGTTGAGACGCACATCTCGGAAGCGGCGGGGCCCCGGCGGCGCGCGGACGTCCTCGACGGGTCCGCGCACGCGGGGCCGCGCCGCTTCACCCGCCCCGCGACCGGGGACGAGCGGCAGATGCTCGTCGGGTTCCTCGCGGACCAGCGCGCGACCCTGGTCCTGAAGTGCGCGGGCGTCACGGACGACCTGGCCCGGCGCGCCGCCGCCCCGTCCACGCTCTCCCTCCTCGGCCTGGTCCGGCACCTGGCCGATGTCGAACGCCACTGGTTCCGCGAGATCCTCGCCGGCCAGACGGACGCGGCCCCGATCTTCTCGTCCCCCGCCGACCCGGACGGGGACTTCGACGGCGCGACCCCCGACCCGGCGGCCGTCGCGGCGGCCTGGGACGCCTGGCACGCGGCCGTGGCCTTCGCCGAACGCTTCACGGCCGAGGCCCCCGACCTCGACGTCTCGGCCCACGACCCCTGGCGCGGCACCGTCTCCCTGCGCTGGGTCCTCATCCACATGATCGAGGAGTACGCCCGCCACAACGGCCACGCCGACCTCCTCCGCGAACGCATCGACGGCACGACCGGCATGTGAGCGAAGCTCACCGAGCCCGCGCGAGCGCCGCTCACCACCGAGCCCGCGCGTGGGACGCCCACAGGGTCCACGCGAGCGCCGCTCACGCCGCCCAGGCGGCGAGCGCCGCGTAGTCGGCATCGCCGAGCCCGAGCCGGGGATCCACCCGGTGGAGGAGCGCCCGGCCGGGGTGGCGGGCGGCGACCCACGCCCGGTCGGCGGCCCCGATCTCGTCGTCCACCCAGGCGAACGACCGCCCCGCCGCCCACGCCACCAGCGCCGGAACCTTCCAGTGGACACCTGGCTCCTCAGGGCCGTCGGGCCAGTGCACGAGGGGCAGCTCGGGCAGACCGAGGCGCGGGGCGACCCAGGCGTTGGCGTCCTCCTCCCAGGTCGTCGCCCACACCAGCTCGTACGGGAGCGCCGCGAGCCGCGCCCCCTGCGCCGGGTCGAGCCGCGCGAGGAGCGGGCTCACGGAAGCGGGCGGGACGGGCGGGTACGTCGGGTGGGCCCCGTCCCGCGCGCCGAACGGGATCAGCGGCCCGTCCACGTCAAGGAAGAGCAGGGGTCGCTCCACGGCGGCCGCGCCAACCACTCCAGTCACACCGGTCACGCCGGCCGCGCCAACCACTCCAGTCACACCGGTCACGCCGGCCGCGCCAACCACTCCAGTCACGCCTTCATCCTGCTCGGGCGGGACCTCCCCCCGCAAAGAACTCATCCACTTCCTTACAATCCGCGACGGATCGACTTTCGTTACCCTGGCAGGCATGACAGCCATGGCGCCCACCCGCATCGAGCCCGACCTCTCCTACCTCCTCGACCACACCAGCCACGTCCTGCGCACCCGCATGACCGCCGCGCTCGGCGAGATCGGACTCACGCCCCGTATGCACTGCGTCCTCGTCCACGCCCTGGAGGAGGAGCGCACACAGGCGCAGCTCGCCGAGATCGGGGACATGGACAAGACCACCATGGTGGTGACCGTCGACGCCCTGGAGAAGGCCGGGCTCGCCGAGCGGCAGCCGTCGAGCACCGACCGCCGCGCGCGGATCATCGCCGTCACCGAGGAGGGCGCGAAGGTCGCCCAGGAGAGCCAGAAGATCGTCGACGGCGTCCACGGGAACGCCCTCGCCTCCCTCCCCGACGAGGAGCGCGTAGTCCTGCTGCGCGCCCTGAACCGCCTGGTCACCGGCCACCTGGAGACGCCCGTCGAGGGCCCGAAGGCCGCCCGCCGGGCACGGCAGCGTGGATAGGACCCGAAAGTCGTCCCGTAAAAAATAGTCTGCAACAAAACCATCTGCTAACGTCTCTCCTGTTGCCTCCATCGAACAGGAGAGAGAGCCCATGTCCACGCCTGCCAGCGCCCACCCCAGCGCCCACCTCCGCACCCGCAGCTCCCGCCCGCTCGCCCTCGGCGTCCTCGCCACGAGCATGCTGATGACGGTCCTCGACGGCAGCATCGTCACCGTCGCGATGCCCGCCATCCAGAGCGACCTCGGCTTCACACCCGTCGGCCTCAGCTGGGTCGTCAACGCCTACCTCATCGCCTTCGGCTCGCTCCTCCTCCTCGCCGGCCGCCTCGGCGACCTCATCGGCCGCAAGCGGATGTTCCTGCTCGGCACCGGCCTCTTCACCGCCGCCTCGCTCCTCGCCGGCGCCGCCGCCTCCCCCGAGGTCCTGATCGCCGCCCGCTTCCTCCAGGGCGTCGGCAGCGCGATGTCCGCGGCCGTCAGCCTCGGCATCCTCGTCACGCTCTTCGCCGAACCCCGCGAACGCGCCAAGGCCATCGCCGTGTTCAGCTTCACCGGCGCCGCCGGAGCCTCCCTCGGCCAGGTTCTCGGCGGAGTCCTCACCGACGCCCTCGCCTGGAACTGGATCTTCTTCATCAACCTCCCCATCGGCGTCGCCGCCCTCCTCCTCGCCCTCCCCGCCCTGCCCGCCGACCGCGGTCTCGGCCTGCGGGCCGGCGCGGACGTCATCGGCGCGCTGCTCGTCACCTCCGGCCTGATGACCGGCATCTACGCCGTCGTCACCATCGAGGCGTACGGGGCCGGTTCGGCCCACACCCTCGGCTTCGGCGCCCTCGCCTTCGCCCTCCTGGCCGGCTTCCTCGTCCGCCAGGCGAAGGCCGCCAACCCGCTCATGCCCCTGCGGATCCTCCGCTCGCGCAGCGTCTCCGGCGCCAACCTCGTCCAGATGCTGATGGTCGCCGCGCTCTTCTCCTTCCAGATCCTCGTCGCCCTCTACCTCCAGAAGGTCCTCGGCCACGGCGCCGCCGAGACCGGCCTCGCGATGCTGCCCGCCGCCGTCGTCATCGGTGTCGTCTCGCTCGGCGTCTCGGCCCGCCTCGTCGCCCGGTTCGGCGAGCGGAACATCCTCCTCACCGGCCTCGTCCTGCTCGTCGGCGTCCTCGGCCTGCTGACCCGGCTCCCCGCCGACGCCGCCGACGCGAACTACGTCACCGACCTGCTCCCCGTGATGCTGCTCGCCGCCGGCTTCGGCCTCGCGCTCCCCGCCCTCACTTCGCTCGCCATGTCGGGCGCCGACGAGGCGGACGCGGGCCTGGCCTCCGGGCTCTTCAACACCACCCAGCAGATCGGCATGGCCCTCGGCGTCGCGGTCCTCTCCACCCTCGCCGCCTCCCGCACCGAGTCCCTCACGGCGGCCGGACGGTCCACCGCCGAGGCCCTGACCGGCGGCTACCACCTGGCCTTCGCCGTCGGCACCGCGCTCGTCCTCGCCGCCCTGGCCGTCGCCCTGACCGTCCTGCGCCCCGCCCGGAAGCAGCCGGAAGCCCCGCAGGAGCAGGACTCGACGGAGCAGGACTCGACGGAGCAGAAGGCCGCGAAGGACGCGGAGCCCGCCCTCGTCACCCTGTGACAATGGCGCGATGAGAGCCGACCGCCTCGTCGCCGCCCTGCTCTTCCTCCAGACCAGGCAACGCGTCACCGCCGCCGAACTCGCAGCGGAACTGGACGTGTCCGAAAGGACCGCCCGCCGGGACCTCGAAGCGCTCGCGAGCGCCGGGGTCCCGGTCCGTTCCCAGGCGGGCATCGGCGGCGGCTGGTCGCTGGTCGGCGGCGCCCGCACCGACCTGACCGGCCTCACCGCCCCCGAGGTCCGCGCCCTGTTCCTCCTGATGGACGACACGCCCGCGAGCCCACGGACCCGCACCGCCCTGCGCAAGCTCGTACGGGCCCTCCCCTCGCCCCTCCGCGCGGACGCCGAGGCCGCCGCCCGCGCCGGAACCGCCGACGGCACCGACTGGTCGGGCACACCCGTCTCGGTCACGGACGAGCCCCGACTGGCCGCCCTCCAGCAGGCCGTGGTCGAGGAGCGCGAGCTCACGATCGGGTACGCCCGCCCCGGCCACGAGCCCCGTGAGCGGACCGTGCACCCGCTCGGGATCGCCACGAAGACCGGCGTCCACTACCTCGTCGCCGGTACGGATCAAGGCCTGCGCGTCTTCCGGGTCGGCCGGATCACCTCCGTGGCCGAGACGGGCGCCCCCGCCGTCCGCCCCGAGGACTTCGACCTCCCCTCCGCCTGGCGCGCGCTCGCCGCCCGCATGGAGGACCGCATGGTCGCCGCGACCGTCCGGGGCAGGGCGGCCCCCGGCACGGAGTCCCTCCTCGAAGGCCTCGTCGACGGGCGGATACGGTACGGGGAACGCACCCCGGACGGCTGGACGCCCGTCGAGATCGACGGACCTTCCCCCGAGGCCGTCGCCGCCCGGATCGCGGGCCTGGGAGCCCGCGTGGAGCTCCTCGACCCACCCGAGGCCCGCACCACCCTCGCCCGCATCGGCGCCGAACTCACCGCGCTGTACGCGCAGCAGGAGGAGGAGCAGGTGCGGGAGCAGAAGCAGGAGCAGGTGCGTGAGCAGGCGCACGCGCAGGCGCAGGCGCAGGACCCGACCCCGGCTCCAGCCCCAGACACTCCGGAAGCTCCTCCGCGTGCACCAGCGCCAGCCGTGACACGGCCCGGGTGAGCACCACGTACAACCGGTTCGCGCCGCGTGCCTCGGCCGCCACGATCGCTGCCGGTTCGACCACGACGACATGGTCGAACTCCAGGCCCTTGACGGCCGTCGCGGGCAGCACGGTCACCCGCTCTCCCGCCCCGCAGCCTCGCACCGCATCCTCGACCCGGCCGACGAGGGCATCGGCCGTGATCACCCCCACCGATCCCTCCGCCGCGAGCGCGGCACGCACGGCCTCGCGGATCACGTCCGGCAGCTCCCTGGCCCCTACCTCCCCCGTCGTCCCCATCGCCCCCGTCGCCCGGTGGACCGTCACCTCGCCGTCCGTACGGACCGACCGGCCCGCCGGGACGTCCGCGCCCAGGTGCGGCAGGAGCCGGTTGGCGAGGTCCACGATCGCCGCCGGCACGCGGTAGCCGAGGCTCAGCGGCACGATCGGCGCCTCGGCCCGGCCCAGGTGGGCCAGTTGCTCGCGCCAGTCGCGGGCCGCCCACGGGGTGGTGCCCTGGGCGAGGTCCCCGAGGACGGTGAGCGAGCCGAAGGCCGTACGGCGGGCGATCGCGCGGCACTGCATGGGCGAGAGGTCCTGCGCCTCGTCGACGACGACGTGACCGTAGCTCTCGGGGCGCTCGATCACGCCCGCCAGCTCGTCGAGGAGGACGAGATCGGCGGCTGTCCACCGCGCCGAGCGGTACGAACGCGGCGGCCGCTCCCAGCGAATCGCCGCCGCCTCCCCCTCCGTCAGCCCGCCGCCGGAAGCCGAAGCCCCCGCCGGGTCCGTCAGCACCTCCGCGAGCACCTCCTCCGGTGTCGTCCGCGGCCAGCACGCGTCGAGGAACGCGGTCACCGCCCGTGCCCGCTCGACGCGCCGCACCCAGGCCGCGCCCACCGCCCCCCGACCGGCGTTCGGCCCGGAGCTGGAGGGCCCGGACGACACGGGCGCGGACCCGCTCGCGCCCCGTGGCGTAGGGCGGCGCCTCCTCCCGTACCGCCGCGACGATCGCGGCGAGTTCGGCGGCCGGCAGTCGCCAGTGGTACGAGCCGTCGGGGACGGCCAGGTCGCCCGGCGGGACCGGGTCGACCCTGCCGTACAGCGCGCGGTGGAGCACCTCCGCCATGCGGGCGTCGTGCTTGACCCGGGCCGCCGCCTCCCCGTCCTCGGCCCGGACCGGGTGGCGGGCGAGTTCCTCGTCGAGGGTGGCCTGCCGGACGCCGGTCTCACCGAGCGAGGGCAGCACCTCGGCGATGTACGACAGGAAGGCGCGGTGCGGGCCGAGGACGAGGAGGCCGCCGGAGCGGCGGATCCGCTGCGGATGGCTGTAGAGGAGGTACGCGGCCCGGTGCAGCCCCACGGCGGTCTTGCCGGTGCCGGGCGCGCCCTGCACGCACAGCGAGGCGGCCGGGTCGGAGCGTACGAGGTCGTCCTGTTCGGGCTGGATGGTCGCGGCGATGTCCCGCATGGGGCCGACCCGTGGGCGCTCGATCTCCCCGGCGACGAGGGCGCTCACCGTCTCCGCCTGCCCGACGACGGCGAGGCGCTCACCGTCCACGAGGCGTTCGGCGTCCACGAGGTGTTCGGCGTCCACGAGGTGTTCGTCCTCCAGGGCGGTGAGGTCCTCCGTCGCGCCCCGGCTGTTCGGGGCCCAGCCGAAGCGGCGGCGTCGGAGGACGCCCTGCGGATCGTGGGCGCCGGCCTGGTAGTAGGCGCGGGACACGGGGGCGCGCCAGTCGATGACGAGCGGCGGGGCGGCGGGGTCCTCGGCGATCCGGCGGCGGCCGATGTGATGGGTCTGGCCGTCCTCGCGGTCGAGGCGCCCGAAGAACAGCGGGCCCGGCGGCTGTTCCCCCATCTCCTTGGCGCGGCTGCGGAGGTGGAAGCCGAGGGCCTCGGCGTCGGCGCCGGACGCGGCGACGTCCTCGCCGGTCACGACCTGTTCGGCGACGTCCTCGGCCATCCGGGTCAGGGCGGCGCGGCAGGCGTCGTGGTGGGCGCGTTCGCGGGCGAGCTCAAGCTCCAGTGACGTCATTCCGACCAGGCTAACGGAAAACGTTACCGAGTTACATTTTTTACCGTCCTGCGAAAGGGATCCGTACGGTGTCCTACGGAAGCCGTCCGTACGGGAGCCCCTCCCGCAGCGCCCGGAACGCCCGCCCGGCCGCGGCCACCGCGTCCGCCGCCACCTCCCCGGCCGTCTCGCCACCCGCGATCCGGGCCGTGTTCTCCTCCGCGAGGACCCGCAGCACGGCCACGATCTGACCGGCCGCGATCCGCGCGTCCAGCGGATCGCCGCCGAGCGCCTCAGCGAGGGCCGCCTCCGACCGCGCCCTGTAGCCGTGGAGCCGGGCGACCAGGGAAGGCGTGCCGTAAAGGAGCCGGTGGTACGCGAGCACGGCCGGGTGGTCGCAGAGACCGGTCACCGGGTCCTCCCGGCCGAGCCCGTCGAGCAGATGCGCGTACAGCGCGTCGAGCGGCGCGACACCCGCGAGGCGCCCGGCCGCCACCACCCGGGCGGCCTCGCCCTCGTGATCCGCGAACCGGTGGAGGACGAGGTCCTCCTTGGCCGGGAAGTACCGGAAGAGGGTCGGCTTCGACACCTCGGCCGCTGCGGCCACCTCCGCGACCGAGACCGCGTCGAAGCCCTTCTCCAGGAAGAGCGCGACGGCGGCGTCCGACAGGGCCTGCCGGGTGCGCTCCTTCTTCCGCTCGCGCAGCCCGGACGGCTCCGGCGCCTCCGAGGTCATGATGGCGTCCCTCTCAGATGGGTCAGAAGATGTCGGGCGAGAACGGCCGCAGCGGCGTACGGAACAGCAGATCGGCGCGGGCGCCCGCGCCCGGCGTGAGCTCCTCGACGCGACCGAGGCGGGCGAGCCGTACCGCCGACTCGTCACCGAACGCCAGCGTCCCCAACTCCGCGACGTCGAGGGCGAGATCGGCGGATTCCGCAGCCCCGGAGACGGACCCGGAGGCCGACCCGGCCGACCCGGCGACACGGACACACGTCGCGCCCGTCGGGGAGGCGTCGAGGCGGTAGCGCCCGCCCGCCAGACCGGCCGCGTCCCGCACGTCGAGCACGAGGGTGCCCTCCACCGGATACGTCCGGCTCTCCAGGACCCGGACGACGTCGAGGACCCGGACCCACAGCATGTCGACGTACGTCAGCGTCTTCGCCGCGCGCGGGTCCGGCAGGAGCAGCGGCAGCGGGTCGTCGGGCGCCCGGTAGCCGGAGCGGACCGTGGTGATCCAGTCGATGGAGCAGACGTACTGCCAGAGGGCCCGCTCGGCGGCCGGGGTGACGGCGATCATGTCCCGTACGGACGCGGTGTTCACGGGCTGCTTGGCGTCGTCCCACTTGTCGTCGGCGGTGTAGGCGACGAAGCCCTCCACCTCACCGGACTCGGAGCGGTAGACCGCGTAGAACGGCTCCGTCCACGGGTCGATCTGGTACCCGAGACCCGTGCCGAGCTCCCAGCCGCGCGTGGTGCGGTCGGTGACCCCGGCGCGGACCCCGGCGAGCCGGCGGTGCACCTCGGGGCCGATCTTGCGGATCTCCTCGCCGTCGGCCAGCTCGATCCGGCCGCCGTCCTCGGGGCGCCCCGTGCGGCGCGGGTCGAGCCCGGCCCGCCGTACGTCCACGCTCCACTCGGTGGTCCAGCTCGCCGCACCGAAGCCGTACCGCCCGTAGATCGGGTACTCGGCGGCGATCAGCGTGGCGATCGCGTCGCCCCGCTCCTTCGCGGCGGCGAGGTCGGTGCCCATCATGCGGCTCAGCAGCCCCTGGCGCCGGTGCGTCGGGGAGACGGTGACCTGGGTGATGGCGTCGGCCGTGAGGCTGCCGCCGCCGACCGTACTGACCTCCTGCCGGAACGACCGGAACGTCGCGACGGTCCGGTCCCGGTCGAAGGCGCCCTGCGTCCGCGCGAGGTCCGCGTTGGCCAGCCGGTCGGCGACCAGCTCGTCGGGGACGCGGGGCGGCCGGAGGAACCCTGTCTGCAGGGCGAGGAGCCAGCCGGGGAAATCGGATTCCGTCACCGCGCGCACGTCGACACTCATCCCCCGACCCTACGCAGCGCCACGGCGCCCCCGCACCAGGGTTTCCCCGGGCCCACGGGCTCAGGCCAGCAGGTCGTCCACCTGTGCCTCGCCCTCCCGGTAGCGGCGGGCGATCTCCCCGCTGCAGTCGTCGGCGGTCCGCTGGAGGTGCTGCCGTCGGCGCGAGATCTGCTGCTCGTACCCCGCGAGCCGCCCCATCGCCGTGTGCAGTTCCTCGTCCGTACGGGCCGTCAGGTCCGACAGCTCGACCTCCGACAGCATCTCGGACGCGAGCCGCCGGTACTCCTCGCCGCGCGGAGTCGACAGCGTCACGTGCCGCGCCGAGGTCCGGTGGCGCGAGGGCGCGTCGGCGAGGATCTCGGAGAGCCGGTCGAGGACCGGCGCCTCCGGGTCGGTCCGCCGCGCCAGCTCGGCCCGCAGGATGTCGATCCGGCCCTGGAGCATCCGCCGTACGTAACTCAGGTCGGCCTCGTCGCTCTGCGCCTCCCGGCGCAGCGCCCGCAGCTCGGGCAGCCGCAGCGCGCCCAGGTCCGGCTGCGCCCGGTCCGCGAGGCCGGGCTCCCCGGTCCGCTGCACGGGCGGACGACCGACCGGGCTGCCGCCCAGACCACCGCCCGGACCTCCGCTCACGCCTCCACCCACACCTGCGCCCAAGCCTCCGCCCATGCTTCCTCCCGGGCCTCCGCCCATGCTTCGTCCCCCACCTCCTCCCGCGCTTCCGGCGCGGAACAGCGGTACAGGTCCGGACGGCGTCGGCCCGGTGCCAGGTGCACTCATGAGAATCGTCCCCTCGACCGGTGCGGAGCCGCACCGCCTGACAGGCATCGTGCCACTCCCACCCGTGCACGTGCAGGCGCTCTGCACCCGTTCGGCCCCCCACGATTCCCGGCCGGTACGTTGGGGCCCATGCGAGCTGTGGTGCAGAGAGTCGACGGGGCGAGCGTCGTCGTCGCAGGGGAGACCGTCGGAGAGATCGTCGGCGAGGGACTGTGCGTCCTGGTCGGGGTGACCCATGACGACACCCCGGAGAAGGCGGCCCAATTGGCCAGAAAGCTCTGGTCCGTCCGGGTGCTCGACGGCGAGAAGTCATGCTCCGACGTGAACGCGCCGCTCCTGGTGATCTCGCAGTTCACCCTCTACGGCGACGCCCGCAAGGGCCGCCGCCCCACCTGGAACGCCGCCGCGCCCGGCCCGGTCGCCGAGCCCCTCGTCGACGAGGTCGTCGCGCAGCTGCGGAAGCTGGGAGCGCACGTGGAAACGGGCCGCTTCGGAGCGGACATGCGCGTCTCGCTCACGAACCACGGCCCGTTCACGGTCCTGCTGGACGTATAGCGCCCCAGGTGCCGGCCCTACCACCGGCCCGGCCCGCCAGCCCTACGGCTCGACGACCGTCTCCTGCGCGGCGGCCGTGTTCCCGACGATCAGCGGCGCGTCCACCGGGACGTTCCGCTTCACCAGGGCCAGGGCGATCGGCCCCAGCTCGTGGTGGCGGACGGCGGTCGTCACGAACCCGAGCTGCCGGCCCTCCTCGCCGTCGGCGGCCAGCCGGACCGGCGCACCGTGAGCGGGCAGCAGCACCTCGCTGCCGTCCAGGTGCAGGAAGACCAGCCGGCGCGGCGGCTTCCCCAGGTTCTGCACGCGGGCGACGGTCTCCTGCCCCCGGTAGCAGCCCTTCTGCAGGTGGACGGCGCTGCCGATGAGGCCGACCTCGTGCGGAATGGTCCGGTGGTCGGTCTCGAAGCCGAGCCGAGGCACGTGCGCCTCGACGCGCAGCGCCTCGTACGCGAGGATCCCGGCGGCCGGCCCGTGCGAGGCGGCGAAGGACTCCAGGTCGGCACGGGGCAGGAACAGGTCGCGGCCGTGCGGGGTCTCCCGTACGACGACACCCTCGGGGACCTCGGCGATGGAACCGGCCGGGAGGTGGACGACCGCGATGTCGTCCGTACGGTCGGCGACCTCGACCCGGTAGAAGAACTTCATCGACTCCAGGTACGCGACGAGCTCGTCCCGCGTCCCCGGCTCGACGTGCGCCCACAGCGTCTCGCCGTCGTCGACGAGGTACAGGGCGTGCTCGATGTGCCCGTTCGCGGAGAGGACGAGCGCCTCGGTCGCCCGCCCGGGCGCCAGGTCGGTCATGTGCTGGGTGACGAGCAGGTGCAGCCAGCTCAGCCGGTCGTCTCCGGTGACGGCGACGACACCGCGGTGCGAGAGGTCGACGAAACCGGAGCCGTCGGCGAGGGCGCGCTGCTCGCGGAACAGGTCGCCGTAGTGGGCGGCGACGCCTTCGTCGCGGCCTTCGGCGGCGACGGCGCCGGGCAGGGACAGCAGAGGGCTCTTCATGGGAGCCAGCCTACGACTCGGCCCCCGCGGCCTTCCGGGCGCAGTCGGCGCACTGCCCGAAGATCGCGAAGTGCTTCATGTCCGTCTCGAAGCCGAAGGTCGCACGGAGCTTCCCGGTGAACTCCGCGGCCACCTCGACGTCCGCCTCGATCACCTCCGCGCAGTCCCGGCACACCAGGTGCAGATGGTGGTGCCGGTCGGCGAGGTGGTACGTCGGAGCGCCGTGCCCCAGATGGGCGTGGCTCACGAGCCCGAGCTCCTCCAGGAGCTCCAGGGTCCGGTACACGGTGGAGATGTTCACCCCGGACGCGGTCCTGCGGACCTCGACCAGGATCTCGTCGGGCGTCGCGTGCTCCAGCGCGTCGACGGCCTCCAGGACAAGCTGGCGCTGCGGCGTCAGCCGGTAGCCGCGCTGCCGCAGGTCACTCTTCCAGTCGGTGGTCACCACGCCCCCAGTGTAGGAGGGCGCGGCCACCATCGGGTGTCTAGCGGAAGAAGGCGATGCCGTCGTCCGGCAGGTCGCCGAGGTTGCGGGCCATCTCCGCGACCTCCTCGGGCGTGACGACCTTCTTCAGGTGCGCCGACATGTAGGGGCGGAGCGGGACCTCGGGGGTCGCCTTCTCGCCGACCCACATGAGGTCGCTCTTGACGTAGCCGTAGAGCCGCTTGCCACCGCTGTACGGGCCGGAGGCCGCCGTCCGCGCGACGGCGTCCGTCGCGAGGTCGATCTGCGGCTTCTGGTCGGCGAGCTCGCCGTACCAGATCTCGACGATGCCCTCGTCGCGGACCATGACGATCTCGACCTTGCGGTCCTTGTCGATGCGCCAGTAGCCGCTCTCGCTCTCGAGCGGACGGACCTTGTTGCCGTCGTTGTCGAGGACCCAGGAGTACGAGTGGTACTCGAGGAAGTCCCGGCCGTCGTGGCTGAACGTCACGGACTGGCCGAAGTTGCACTTATCGGCGCCGGGGAAGTCGGAGACGCCCGCGCCCTCCCACGTACCGAGCAGGAACGCGAGGGGGACGAGGTCCGGATTGAGGTCGGACGGGATCTCGATCATGAGCAGCTCTGGCGTTCTCTAGAAGTGGTTAGCGCTGGCCCTGGTACAGCTTCTTCACGGCCAGTCCGGTGAAGGCGAGCACGCCGACGGCGACCAGGACCAGCAGCGTTTCGAAGAAAATGATCACAGGGTGCTCCTCGACTGAGCGGTGAAGGCGGAACAGGCCGGACCCCAGCTTAGTGGGCGGGGGCCCGGCCTTCTCTGTGAGGTGGGTCTAGGCGCGCTGCCGGGCCCACCGCCTCGCCGATCAGCCGAGGAGCTGCGCCTGGAGGGTGACCGTCTGCTGGAAGGGCACGACGAGCGCCTCGCCCTTACGGGTCTGGCTGATCAGCCCGAGGGTGTCGCCCGCCTGGATGTACGCCCACCGGGTCTGCTCGGGGCCGTACGGCTTCCGCTCGTCGAACGCGTACAGGGAGAGGGAGGGCAGCCGGACGTCCTTCAGCGAGGTGTCCGTCGTCTCTCCTTCGACGCCCGCCGGGAGCCGGCTGCCGCGTACGCCCGTGTCCAGGACGTCGTCCTTGAACGCCTCCGCGAACGCCACCGACGTGAACCGCATCAGGTAGACCCGGGTGGTCGTGCCGTCCGGCGTCGTCCAGCCGCGGGCGGCGACGTGCCGCAGGGCGGAGTCGGCCAGGGCCTCCTTCACCGCGCCCCGGTCGTCGGCGTGGAAGTGCGCGAGGTAGGTGTCGAGGCCGATCCAGCCCCCGTTCAGCCGGGGGTCGACCTCGGCACCATCCGGGGCGGGCAGCAGGAGCTTCCGCAGGTCGCTGTGGTGGACCTCGCCGTCGTTGCCGTCGGAGTACGGACGCGGGACCCCCTCGGGAAGCGCCGGCAGGGCGAGCTTCGGGTAGGTCCAGCGGCCGTCGGACTCGGTCGCGAGACCGGGCACCTCGGAGCGCTCCATGGACGTCAGCCCCATGGCCGTACCGGCACCGACGCCACCGCACACGAGGACGGCGGCGGTCCAGCGGGCGACGGCGGCGAGGAGCGGCCGCCGGGACTTCTTCGGCGCGGGGGCGGAAGCGGGTACGGCTTCGTCCTGAGGCACGGACGGTGCGGGGATCCGGACCTCGCTCGGCGGCTCGGCCTGCGGCTCCGTCTGCGCCTCGGTCTGCGCCTCTGCCTCTGTCTCTGCCTCGGTCTGGGGCTGGGGCTGGGTCTGGGTCTGGGTCTGCTCGGTCATACGTACTCCCCCGGGGACTCGATGTGGTCGAGCTGCTGCTTGAGCAGGTCCGCCACGCCCGCCCGGTCGAACGGCCTGGCGCCCACCGCCGTGACCGAGACCATGACCTCGGAGTCGTAGGCGATGCAGACCATGCTGTCGAGCTGCTCCTCGCGTTCCTTCTTCTCCAGCGTCTTGTCCTCGGGCTCGAGGTAGCAGGCGGCGTTCCGGTGGTCCTTGACCTTGGGGCCCTTCGGGAACTCCAGGGCCTCCAGGACCTCCTTGCGGAGCCTGAAGCTGTCCTTGATCCGCTTCTTGTCCTTCATCCGCGTGATGTGGACGGAGATGACGGCGGCGTCGTTCAGGTCCGCGAAGGAGCGGACCGCGATGCCCTGGATGCCGAGCCGGTCCACCTCCTTCTCGTACGCGCGCCGCTTCTTGCCGGAGAGGCCTTCGCCCTCCTGCTTCATCTGCGCGACGGCCTCCGCCTCGCCCAGCTCGCCGTCGTTCCCGTACAGCTCGTGGTCGGGGCCGAGCTCGTACCCGGACGGCACGGGCAGCAGCAGCTTGCTCAGCGGCGTCCCCGCCTTGCCGCGCACGGCGGACTCGGCCGGGTCCTCGTCCGTCGCGGTCGAATCCGCCGAACCCCACACCTCCGTGGGCGCGGTGCGGTCGGCGGAGGAGACGGTGACGGCGGTGTACGTCACGCCGCCGCCCGCCGCTCCGAGGACCAGCACGGCGGGCAGGACGACCCCGAGCAGCACGCGGCGCGCACCGCGCTTCCGCCGCGGCAGGGCCTCGGCGGCGGGCTCACCGGGATCGGGGGATTCGCTGGGATCGGGGGATTCGATGGGATCGGGGGATTCGATGGGATCGATGGGTACGTTCACGTCGTTCCGGTCCTCAGTCACAGGCGCCCCAGCTGTCGCTCGGCCAGCGAACGGATGTCCTTCTCCGCGATCTTCTTCGTGTCGAAGATGAAGATCTCGACCGCGATGTCGCCGCGGTGGAAGAGGGCCCTGGCCTCGTAGACGTCCAGGTAGCCGGCCTTCCGGTGCACGGGGAAGAGGTAGTAGCGCCCGTCGCCGGAGCCCTTGAGCTCCTCGCCCTCGCCGTCCGCGTAATCCTCTTCGGACATGTAGCCCTGCTGGTCCGCGACGTGGTCCTGCGCGCCGAGTTCGTCGCCCGGGCGGTACTGGATCAGGCGGACCGAGCTCAGCCGGTTCTCGCCCGTCTGCCAGGACGTGACGGCGACGCGCCGGATGCCCAGGTCCAGCTGGTAGCTCAGCGCCTCCCCGGCCCGCTCGAAGTCCGAGGCGAACTCGTGGACCGACATCCAGCCGTCGGCGTCTCCGAACTCGTCCTTCTTCGCGCCCGCCGGCTTCGGGACCAGCAGCTTCCGCAGGTCGCCCTGCGCCTTCGCCTGACGGTCCTCCGAGGCCGGGAGCGGATCCGGCACCTGCCCCTTCGGGAGGGGCTTCGGATAGGCGAGGGCCGGCTGGTTCAGCGGCGGGAGCGGCGTCGGTTCGCGCTGCGCCTGGACGCCGTATCCGACCGCCGTGCCGCCGACGAGGCCGAGGACGGCGGCGACGGCGATGAGCCCGACGGTACGCAGCACACGGCGGCGCGGTCGGACGATGGCCTCGGACGGCGGCGCGGCTTCGGCCGCCGCCTCCGGCGCACCACCCGGATCCAAGACCGGATGTGCGGTTTTCGGGACCGTCTCCAGCTCCGGCGGCGGTGCCGTATCCGTATTTTGGATGTTTTCTTCGCTACTCAACAGTCCCCCCACGAGACCAGAAGGGCGGATTCCGATCATCCGCGCACCCAACTGACACGTGAGAGGCCCCAGGGGTTGCAGGGCCGCGCATTACAGTTCGGCATATGGCGAAGAAGCTCGTGATCAAGGTGACCGCAGGGGCCGACGCCCCCGAACGCTGCTCCCAGGCCTTCACGGTGGCCGCCGTCGCCGTCGCCAGCGGTGTCGAGGTGTCGCTCTGGCTGACCGGCGAGTCCTCGTGGTTCGCCCTCCCGGGCCGCGCGGCCGAGTTCGAGCTGCCGCACGCGGCGCCACTGCCGGACCTGATCGACGCGGTCCTGGCGGCCGGCCGCGTGACGCTGTGCACGCAGTGCGCGACCCGGCGCGAGATCACGGAGAAGGACGTCCTGGACGGCGTACGCATCGCGGGCGCGCAGGTCTTCGTCCAGGAGGCCATGGCCGACGAGACCCAGGCCCTCGTCTACTAGGCCTGATCCGCCGGACAGGCCCTGGCGGTGGCGTCCTAGCGGTGCCGCTTCTTGCCGTCGAGTTCGTCCCACCACTCGTCCGACTTCGGGTCCCCCGAAGGGTCGTCCCACCAGCGGTCCTCCGGGCCCCGCCGGTTCGCGACCATCGCGGCGACCGGGGGGATGACCATGGCGACGACGCACATGCCGATGGCCACCGGCATCGAGAAGAGCCGCACGACGGCCCAGGCGCCCACGAAGAGGACCAGGCAGGCGCCCATCAGCCAGAAGTAGACGTGGCGACGGCGTGCGTACACCCCTTCAGCGTACGTCCGTGCGAGCCGCCCGGCGCGGACAGAACAAGCCGAAGGGCCGTGCCTCTAGTCCTGGAAATGGCGTCCAACCCCCCAGGAGGCACGGCCCTCCGGCCGTTCGGTGTCGCGGTCGGTGGGACCGCGTCGCGGATCAGACCGCGATGGCGACCTCCGCGAGGCCACCCTTCTGCGCCACGACCTGGCGGTCGGCGGTGCCGCCCGGAACCAGGGCGCGGACGGTCCAGGTGCCCTCGGCCGCGTAGAAACGGAACTGTCCGGTGGCGGAGGTCGGGACCTCGGCCGTGAACTCGCCGGTCGAGTCCAGGAGGCGGACGTAACCGGTGACGGGCTCGCCGTCCTTGGTCACGAAGCCCTGGATGGTGGTCTCACCGGGCTTGATCGTCGAGGCGTCGGGGCCGCCGGGCTGCGCTCCACACATGGTGTTCTGTCCTTACGGTCGAGGGGTCCGGAGAAGGGGGAGGTTCCGGCGGACTTACTTGTTGGCGCCGAGCTCGATCGGCACGCCCACGAGGGAGCCGTACTCGGTCCACGAACCGTCGTAGTTCTTGACGTTCGCGACCTCGAGCAGCTCGTGCAGGACGAACCACGTGAGCGCGGAGCGCTCACCGATGCGGCAGTACGCGATGGTGTCCTTCGCCAGGTCGACCTGCTCGGCCTCGTAGAGGGCCTTGAGGTCGGCGTCCGACTTGAAGGTGCCGTCGTCGTTGGCGTTCTTCGACCACGGGATGTTGCGGGCGCTCGGCACGTGGCCGGGGCGCTGCGACTGCTCCTGCGGGAGGTGCGCCGGGGCGAGCAGCTTGCCGGAGAACTCGTCGGGCGAGCGGACGTCGACGAGGTTCTGGGCGCCGATCGCGGCCACGACGTCGTCGCGGAAGGCGCGGATCGAGGAGTCCTGGGCCTGGGCCTTGTACGCGGTGGCCGGGCGGGCCGGCACGGCGGAGCCGTCGACCAGGTCGCGGGAGTCGAGCTCCCACTTCTTGCGGCCGCCGTCGAGGAGCTTCACGTCCTGGTGGCCGTAGAGCTTGAAGTACCAGTAGGCGTAGGAGGCGAACCAGTTGTTGTTGCCGCCGTAGAGGACGACCGTGGTGTCGTTCGCGATGCCCTTGGCCGAGAGGAGCTTCTCGAAGCCCTCCTGGTCGATGAAGTCGCGGCGGACCGGGTCCTGAAGGTCCTGGGTCCAGTCGATCCGGATGGCGTTGCGGATGTGGTTCTTCTCGTAGGCCGAGGTGTCCTCGTCGACCTCGACGATGGCGACCTGCGGGTTGTCGAGGTTGGCCTCGACCCAGTCCGCGTCGACCAGGACGTCGCTGCGAGCCATGCTGTTCTCCTCCGGGGCAGTGTGCGGCGGTGTGGTGCGGTTGGTGCGGGTTTGTGATCCGGTACGCGTCGTCGCGTGGCGTACGACGTGCGTACGGCTGCACAGGTCGGCCCCGACCGCGGTCGAAGGGCCTGAGGAATACGGGAGTCGGCGCTCCCGCTCAGACTGAGCGACAGAGCATGGCGGCGACGCGGCACAGGTCTACTGCCCGCCGCTTCGTGAGATCCGCCTGTCGCTTCATGCCCTCGATCGTAGGGACGGACAGGCGGCCGTGTCACCGGCGTGTCGTATTTTGAGACGCGATCGTCCGAGATGCGAGACGCGATCACCGCGCGGGAGGGCTCGGGACGCCTGTGCGCAGCGGCGTCCGGTGGTTCTTCTGCGGATCGGACGGTGGTGTCTCAGCATGTGACCCAGGGGCCCGCGGAAGGCCTCCGAGGGCCCCGAGGGCCCGGCCTCAGGACCCTCAGCCCGCCAGCGCGATGTCCTTGCCCGTCACCGCGACGGCGAGGCCGTCCGGCCTGGGCTCGACCTTCTCGACCTTCATCCCGGCGATCAGCCCGATCGGCCGCTCGAAGTCGGTCCGCTTCCGGACCAGTTCCTCCAGACCGGGAATGCCCTCGCCCGGCACCTCGTCCGCGCGGACCTTGATCGTGTCGCCGTTCACGACGGTCACGGTCGACAGGACCGAGCGGGTCAGCGTGCGGCCCATGATCTCGATCCCGCCGGTGACCTTCACCTTCCCGTTCTCGCCGTAGGCGACGGTGGCCTCGCGGTCGGAGGCCGCCGTGAGGTCCGCGTACGAGATGAGGGCGGTGCCGGACGCCGAGCCCGCCCGCGCGCCCGCCCAGTCCCCGGTGACGGTCACGTCCCGGAGCTCGGCCGTCAGCTCGCCGATCCGGATCTTCCGGCTGCCCGCCGTCGCCTCGACGCCCTTCGCCACCACGTCGACCTCGTCGAACCGCTTGTCCGCGACCTGGGTGAGGAAGGGGAAACCCTTGATGTCGACCTCGATCGACTCGCTGCCCGCCCCCGAGAGCTTCACCCGGCTCGCCGCCTCCGACTCGGCGTACGCCACGGCGAGCCGGTCGATCCCGACGAGCACTCCGCCCAGCACGACGGTCACGATCAACAGAATCCGCAGTGCTCGCATGGGCTGTGCGTCCCCCCAGATAGAGAAAAAGTGTTCGGCCCCCCGACACGAAGATCGACGTGTCGAGGGGCCGGTTGGTTCCCCTGGCGTTGCCGGCGGGGATCAGGCCAGCGCGCGGCCCAGCAGGTAGACGGCGGGCGCGGCGGCCGTCAGCGGCAGCGCGACGCCCGCGGTCATGTGGACGAAGCGCGACGGGTAGTCGTAGCTGGCCACCCGCAGGCCGACCAGCGCGCAGACCCCGGCCGCGAGGCCGACGAGCGCCCCCGAGGAACCCAGGTCCGTCAGCCCGCCGGCCGCGATCCCGGCACCCGCGCCCGCGAGGAGCGCGACGATCAGGGAGACCGGGCCGGGCAGCGGGAGCGCCCGGGCGACGACGGTGGCGGCGACCGCGATCCCGCCGACGACGACCGCGTCGGGGGCGGCGCCGAGGTGCCCGGCGGCGACGACCGTCAGCGCGGCGGAGGCGATGCCGGCCATCAGGCCGTACATGCGCTCGTCCGGGTCGGCGTGGCTGCGGAGCTGGAGGACGAGACAGAGCAGGACCCAGACGCCGAGCGTGCCCAGGATCGCGGCGGCGGCGTGCTCCCGGCCGGTGGCGAGCAGCGCGGCGTCGGCGACGAGACCGCCGGCGAACGCGAGGGCGATGCCCTGCCGGGCCGGCCACATGCCGTTGAGCCGGAACCAGCCGGCGGCGGTGAGGCCCTGGAGCAGGACGAGCGGGACGAGGAGCCCGTACGGGCCGAGGGAGGCGCCACCGGCGAGCAGCAGGCCGAGGACGGCGGTCAGGGCCGCCGGCTGGAGCCCGGGCTCGATCACGGGCGAGCGGCCCTCGGCACGCGCGCGCTGGGCGTCGGTGATCCGGGTGTTCCCGGAGGTGGTGGGCGACGAGTAGCCCGCGGGCACGGATGCGGGCGCCGCCTCGGCGACGGGAGCCGCCGCGTACGCGGATACGGGCGCGTCGTACGCCACGGGAGCCGCCTGGGCAGCCGGGGCCGCCGGTGTCGCCATGTACTGCTGCTGCTCGTACGGCTGGGGCTGCTGCTGCTCGTACGTCGCGCCCTGCGGCGGCAGGTACGCCGTGTTGTCGTAGGCGGGCTCGTAGGCGGGCTGCGCGTACGGATCCTGGTACGGCGCCTGGTGCGTCACCGGGGACGGCTGCTGCTGGACCACGGGCTGGAACTGGGTGTCCCAGGTCTGGCCCTCCCACGTCTGCGTGACGTCGGGGCCCTGCGGCTCATGCCCGTGCCGGCCACGGCCCTGCTGCCCGTGCCCGTTCGCGTACGGGTCGTACTGCTGGTCGTTGCTCATGCTCTGGGGTTCACCCTCCTGCGAACGGGGGGAGCACCTCGACCGTGCCGCCCTCGGCAAGCCGTACGGTCTCATGGCTCCGGGTGCCGACGGGGTCGCCGTCGATCAGGAACGAGCACCGCATCAGGACCCGGACGAGCTCGCCCGGGTGCTTCTCGCGGGCCGCGTCCAGGGCCTCCGCCAGGGTCTCGGCGGTGTACGGCTCCTCGGCGACACCGGCGGCGGCCTTGGCCGCGGCCCAGTAGCGGATGGTTCCCGCTGCCATAGCGGCGCTCCCTTCGTTCGTGTGCGCGCCGCCCCCCATGATGGGCTATCGGCGCGTGAGCCAGTCCCCCAGCCGGCCGAGCAGCTCCTCGTCCGCCGCGTTCTCCGCGTGGCCCATCCCCCGCTCCAGCCAGAGCTCCGCGGCGCCGCCGCCGGCCGCGGCCAGCGTGCGCGGGTGGTCGAGCGGGAAGTACGCGTCCCGGTCGCCGTGCACGATCAGCAGAGGGACGGGCGCGATCAGCGGGACGGCCTCGACGGGCGAGAGGGGTACGGGGTCCCAGGTCCGCCGGTCGATCCGGGTGCCGAGCCCGTACCGGCCGACCAGCCGGCCCGCGGGGCGGGTGACGACCCAGTGGAGGCGGCGCATCGGGGCCGTCCCCCGGTAGTACCAGCGCGCGGGGGCGGAGACGGCGGCCACCGCGTCCACCCGTCCCTCCGTCCCCCGCTCCAGGGCCGCGTGGCGCAGCACGACGGACCCGCCCATGGAGAAGCCGACCGTCGCCACGCGCGCGTGGCCGAGCTCGCGGGCCCAGCGGACGGCGGCGGACAGGTCGAGGACCTCCCGGTCGCCGACCGTGGAGCGGCCGCCGGAGCCGCCGTGCCCGCGGAAGGAGAAGGTCACGACGGCCGCCCCGCGCTCCGCGAAGGCGCGGGCGGCACGGCGGACCGCGGGCCGGTCGGCCGATCCGGTGAAGCCGTGGGCGACGACGACGGCCGTCCCGGTGACGCCTGTTTCGGTGACACTTGCACCGGAGGGTTCGTAAACCGCCTCGATACGGACACCGTCATCCGTACGCAACATCACACGTCGTGGATCACGCGGATGGACGGAAGTGAGCGACGAGACATCCACCATATGAAATCAGCTCTCTCCCTCTGAACTCATGTGGGCTATTCTGCTGGGCAGAGGATCCGGGCGACGCAGCCCCCGGGTCCTTTTGCGTTTTCCGACCGTTGTTACGGATAGGTGAACAAAAGCTCTCAGGGCGCGAGAGCGGCAGTCTGTACGAAGCAGTGCACGTCCTCGCAGGGACCGAGGAGGAACCGCGTGATGAGCGAGCGAACGAAGCACGACCGACCGATGGCAGGTGGCGCGGTATGAGCTCTCTGCTGCTCCTGACCAACGCCCTCCAGCCGTCGACCGAGGTGCTGCCCGCACTCGGCCTGCTGCTGCACAACGTCCGGGTGGCTCCGGCCGAGGGCCCGGCCCTCGTGGACACCCCCGGCGCGGACGTGATCCTCGTCGACGGCCGGCGCGACCTCCCGCAGGTCCGCTCCCTCTGCCAGCTGCTGCGGTCCACGGGGCCCGGCTGTCCGCTGATCCTGGTCGTCACGGAGGGCGGTCTCGCGGCCGTCACCGCCGACTGGGGCATCGACGACGTCCTGCTCGACACCGCGGGCCCGGCCGAGGTCGAGGCACGGCTGCGGCTCGCGATGGGCCGCCAGCAGATCGTGTCCGACGACTCCCCGATGGAGATCCGCAACGGCGACCTGTCGGTCGACGAGGCGACGTACAGCGCGAAGCTCAAGGGCCGGGTCCTGGACCTGACCTTCAAGGAGTTCGAGCTCCTCAAGTACCTGGCGCAGCACCCGGGCCGGGTCTTCACCCGTGCGCAGCTCCTCCAGGAGGTGTGGGGGTACGACTACTTCGGCGGCACCCGTACGGTCGACGTCCACGTGCGGCGGCTGCGGGCGAAGCTGGGCCCCGAGCACGAGTCGCTGATCGGCACCGTGCGCAACGTCGGCTACCGCTTCGTCACCCCGGAGAAGGTCGAGCGCGCCGCCGAGGAGGCCAGGGCGAACGAGGCCAGGGCGAAGGACACCCGGACGGACCCCCGGTCCGAGGAGGCCGCCCGCACCGCCCGTGTCAAGGAGGCCGAGCGGGAAGTCACCCCGGTGGAGGACAGGAACGTGGCGGACGCCACAGTGCGACCTGCCGGTAGGTAGGTCACCCCGCGTAGACTGCCGCGCGTGGCCAAGGTGACGCGGGATGACGTAGCTCGACTGGCAGGTACTTCGACCGCGGTCGTGAGCTACGTCATCAACAACGGACCCCGGCCGGTCGCCCCGGCCACGCGCGAGCGTGTCCTCGCCGCCATCAAGGAGCTGGGCTACCGCCCCGACCGGGTGGCCCAGGCGATGGCGTCGCGGCGCACGGACCTCATAGGCATGATCGTTCCCGACGCCCGGCAGCCGTTCTTCGCGGAGATGGCCCACGCGGTCGAGCAGGCCGCCGCCGAGCGCGGAAAGATGGTCCTCGTCGGGAACTCCGACTACCGGACCGAGCGCGAGGTCCACTACCTGCGGGCCTTCCTCGGGATGCGGGTCTCCGGGCTGATCCTCGTCAGCCAGGGCATGAGCGAGCAGGCCGCGAGCGAGATCGAGGCCTGGGACGCGCGCGTGGTGCTCCTGCACGAGCGCCCCGAGGCGATCGACGACGTCGCCGTCGTGACGGACGACATCGGCGGCGCCCAGCTCGCCACCCGTCACCTCCTGGAGCACGGCCACCCGTACGTGGCCTGTCTGGGCGGCGTCCCGAACACCCCGGCCGTCGGCGACCCGGTCGCCGACCACGTCGAGGGCTGGCGGCGCGCCATGGTGGAGGCGGGCCTCCCGACGGAGGGCCGGCTCTTCGAGGCCCCGTACAACCGCTACGACGCCTACCAGGTGGCCCTGAAGCTGCTCGCGGGCCCCGACAGGCCGCCGGCGATCTTCTGCTCCACCGACGACCAGGCCTTCGGTGTCCTGCGGGCGGCGCGCGAGCTGCGCATCGAGGTGCCGTCGGAGCTGGCGGTCGCGGGCTTCGACGACGTCAAGGAGGCGGCGCTCACGGACCCGCCGCTGACCACGATCTCCTCGGACCGTCCGGCGATGGCCCGGGCGGCGGTGGACCTGGTCCTGGACGACAGCCTGCGCGTCGCGGGCTCGCGCCGCGAGCGGCTGAAGCTCTTCCCGTCGGCGCTGGTCGTCCGCCGCTCCTGCGGCTGCGGCGAGTAGCCCGCCCCGCTCCGGCGGTCTTTATATAGGGCATACAGGGTTCTGTCGGGCTTCTCAGCCGGTCCTCAGACGGCTCTCATCTACGGCTCCGAGAGTCGTAGCCATGACGGACTTCCAGGAGCAGCAGCCGCAGCAGCAGCCGTACTACCCGCCGCAGCCCCCGAGGCCCCCGTACGCCCCGACGCAGCCGCACGAGACGGCTCAGCCTTACGCGGCCACGCAGCCGTACGAGACGGCTCAGCCGCGCGAGGCGACGCAGCCGTACGAGACCGCTCAGCCGTACGCGGCGACGCAGCCGATCACCACCGAGCCGGGGACCACGATCTGGCCGTCCGGCGGACACGTACCCCCGTCCGGCGGGCACGTGCCGCCGCCCCTGGACCCGCCGGTCGCCTTCGCGGCGGCCGCCGCCGCTCCCGGGGCCCGGCGCCGCGCCAAGCGCGGGGTCGGACTCCTCGCGGCCGTGGCCATCGCGGCCGCGGTGGTCGGCGGCGGCACGGCGACCCTCGTCCAGCAGCTCACCGCCGACGCCCCCGCCACCGCCTCCTCGGCCGTGAGCGGCACGAACGTCTCCGCGAGCAGCGCGGGCACGGTCGCCGGCGTCGCCCAGGCCGTCTCCCCCTCCATCGTCGAGATCTCCGCGACCTCGAACTCCGGCAAGTCCACCGGCTCGGGCGTGATCATCACCTCCGACGGCGAGATCATCACCAACAACCACGTGATCTCCGGCGCCTCCACGGTCACCGTGCGGCTCAGCGACGGGAAGTCGTACGAGGCCGAGGTCGTCGGCACGGACCCCGACAAGGACCTGGCGCTGATCAAGCTCAAGGGCGCCTCCGGGCTGAAGGCCGCCACGCTCGGCGACTCCTCGAAGGTGAAGGTCGGCGAGGAGGTCGTGGCGATCGGCTCCCCCGAGGGCCTGACCGGCACGGTCACCAGCGGCATCGTGTCCGCGCTCGACCGGGACGTGACGGTCGCCAAGAACGACGACGGCGCCGGCGCCGGCCAGGACCAGCAGCAGCAGCAGTACGACCCGCGGCAGGGCTGGCCGTTCGAGTTCGGCGGGCAGCAGTTCAACGGCGAAACGGGCACGTCGAAGACGACGTACAAGGCGATCCAGACCGACGCCTCGCTCAACCCGGGGAATTCCGGCGGCGCGTTGATCAATATGAACGGCGAGATCATCGGAATCAATTCGGCCATGTATTCGCCCAGTTCTTCGAGCGGTTCCACGGCCGGAAGTGTCGGCCTCGGATTCGCCATTCCGGTCGACACGGTGAAGGCCGACCTCGACAGCCTCCGCTCCGGCGGAGACAACTGACCGGTGTCCGGAGCGCGTGCGAGGCTGGTGCCATGACTGGCCAGGTGAACGAAGGCGCCCGTGAGCGCATCCTGATCGTCGAGGACGAGCCCGCCGTGCGGGAGGCCCTGCGGCGCAGCCTCGCCTTCGAGGGGTACGACACGCAGGACGCCGTCGACGGGCTCGACGCGCTCGCCCGGATCGAGGCGTACGCCCCCGACCTCGTCGTCCTCGACGTCCAGATGCCCCGCATGGACGGGCTCACCGCGGCACGGCGGATCAGGGCCGCCGGCTCGACCGTGCCGATCCTCATGCTGACCGCCCGCGACACCGTCGGCGACCGGGTCACCGGCCTGGACGCGGGCGCGGACGACTACCTCGTGAAGCCGTTCGAGCTGGACGAGCTCTTCGCCCGGATCCGGGCGCTGCTCCGGCGCAGCTCGTACGCCTCCGCGGGCGCGGCCCCGGCCGACGACGACGCGCTGACCTTCGAGGACCTGCGGATGGACCTGGCGACGCGCGAGGTCACCCGGAGCGGGCGGACGGTGGAGCTGACCCGCACCGAGTACACGCTCCTGGAGATGTTCCTGGCGCATCCGCGGCAGGTGCTGACCCGGGAGCAGATCCTCAAGGCGGTGTGGGGCTTCGACTTCGAGCCGAGCTCGAACTCGCTCGACGTGTACGTGATGTACCTGCGGCGCAAGACGGAGGCGGGCGGCGAGCCGCGCCTCGTGCACACGGTGCGGGGCGTCGGCTACGTCCTGCGCGGAGGAGGAACCGAGTGACCGGCGCTACGCCCGGGCCCGGCTCCGGCGGTGGGCCCCGCCCCGGCCCCGATGGCGCGCCCGGGGCCGCCTCCGGCGGTGTGCCCCGACCCGGCCCCGGCGGTGTGCCGAACCCCGGTACCCGCTTCCGGCCGCTGGCCTGGTTCCGGTCGCGGCCGCTGCGGTCGCGGCTCGCGCTGCTCACCGCCTTCGCGGTGGCCGTCGCCGTCGCGGCGGTCTCGCTGGCCTGCTGGTTCGTGACGCGGGCCCAGCTGGAGGCGGAGCTGGACTCCTCGCTGCGCAGCAGCAGGCTGGACGGGGCCTCGGTGCAGAGCCTGCTCACACTGTGCCGCCAGGGCACGACGCCGCCGCCGGTGGCGGGCTCGTACACGGTGCAGGTGATCCTCGCCAACGGAAGCGTGTGCACCTCCGGCAAGGCCGCGATCCCGGCGGGCCCCGCTGACCTCGCGGTGGCGCGCGGCCAGTTGTCGTACGCGCTGCACACGGTGAAGGACGACGACGGCCGGGAGATGCGGGTCTACACCTACCCGCAGGAGGGCCCGCTGGGGCTCGCGGTCTCCGTCGCCCGTCCGCTCGCCGAGATCGACAACTCGATGTCCACCCTGCGCTGGGTGCTGCTCCTGGTCTCCGGGATCGGCGTCGTCGGCGCGGGCGCGGCGGGCCTGTGGGTGGCGCGGACCGGCCTCGAACCGGTGAACCGGCTGACCGGCGCGGTCGAGCACGTGGCCGCGACCGAGGACCTGACGGTCCGCATCCCGGTCGAGGGCGAGGACGAGATCGCCCGCCTCTCCCGCTCCTTCAACGCGATGACGGCGGCGCTCGCGACCTCCCGGGACCGGCAGGCGCAGCTCATCGCGGACGCCGGCCACGAACTCCGCACCCCGCTCACGTCCCTCCGGACGAACGTGGAACTGCTCGCACGGAGCGAGGAGACCGGCCGGGCGATCCCGCCGGACGACCGGCGGGCCCTGATGGCCTCGGTGAAGGCGCAGATGACGGAGCTGGCGGCGCTGATCGGCGACCTCCAGGAGCTGGCCCGCCCGGACACGGTGCGGCCCGGGCCGCTGGAGGTGGTCCCGCTCCACACGATCCTCCGCTCGGCTCTGGACCGGGCCCGGCTGCGCGGCCCGGAGCTGACGTTCGTCACGGACCTCGCGCCCTGGTACGTACGGGCGGAACCGGCGGCGATCGAGCGCGCCCTCGTCAACGTCCTGGACAACGCGGTGAAGTTCTCGCCGCCTCGGGGCACGGTCGAGGTGACCCTGATGCGCGGCGAGCTGACGGTCCGGGACCACGGCCCCGGCATCCCGCCGGACGAGCTGCCGCACGTCTTCGACCGCTTCTGGCGCTCCCCGTCGGCCCGCAGCCTGCCGGGCTCGGGCCTGGGCCTGTCGATCGTGGCCCGCACGGTCGCCCAGGCAGGCGGCTCGGCGAGTCTCGCCCCGGCGAAGGGCGGCGGGACGGTGGCGACGGTACGGCTGCCGGGCGCGCCTACTCCCCCGCCGGGCTCAGGCGGCTGAGCGCTTTGGCCGGCCTGTTCCCGTTCCTCACCGGGCAACGGCTGATGCGTCGAGATAGACGATTCGCTCGACAGGTTCGCCAGGTTCCGGCGCAAAGCGCTTCGGCAGGCCTGGCGGGAGGGCGGGGGCAAGCGCGTGGAAGACCGCTGCGCAGGCATCGGGGCCATAGTCCTGGTAACGCTCGGTGGCGCGGAGCCAAATGGCACCGGACGGCAGGCGTGTCACTTCGTGAAACGCGCCCGTGGCGATCAAGGTCTCGACGCCCCCGAGAGGCTCGGCAAGCTCCTTCGGGCCGATGGTCCACCACTCATAGCCACGCAGCGCCTTACGACTCCCCGGGATGGTCTCGTGAGGAAACCTCCACGGCGGCCCGAGCGTGCGCTCGAGTCCGGTCTTGCCCAGCCCGTCGTGGTAAGTCAGATTGGCAAAAGAGGGGTCCAGGCGGTCACTGATGCCACGCAGGAAGCAGAGAACCGTCTCCTGTCGCTCGGGGTCGAGCATGTCGGCCTCGGGAATCTGGAAGGACAGGACGGTCCAGCCGATCGCATCACCGTCGTCGTCGCACGGACGGTCGACCGTCATCCCCAGGTGCCATGCGGTGGACCGCAGGGCATGGGGCGGCGTATCGCCTCTGGAGGGAGCTTCGGTCCTCCCTCCAGAGCACGCCGGTGTTCACCCGCCAGGGCGGTGAAGCCGCCGTCCAGCCACGCCCGCGCCAAGCCCTCGAAGGCGGATGGCCCTGGGCACTCGACGTTGATCTCGGCGTGCAGATAGCGAGGCGTCATGCGGGCATGTCACCACACGTCCCTGACAGCCGCCGGGCATGGGACCCGCGTGCGGCGGCCGGACGACTACCTCACCAGGTCACAGCTGATCAGTTGTGGCGGAGCAGGGCCTCGACGAAGCCTGAGCGGGTGTTCGGGTAGTCCATGGGGACGATCCCGAGCCCGGTCGCGCCGGACGCGGCCGCGCTGTCGAGGTAGCTGTGCACGCGGGGGTTGAGCCGGTCACTGTTCCAGCGGGGCGGGAGCAGGGCCGAGGTACTGACGAAGTTCACGTAGAGCCGGCCGGGCTGTTCGACGGCCGCACGGAAGTGCGCCTCGATTTTGGGGTACTTGGCGTCCGGCAGCGCATTCCAGTCGTCCTGAACGGCAAAGACAGAGCCGTTCCCCCATCTAAGCCCCGGCAGCCCCCCGTTGTCGGCGAGCAGGACGACGCGGCCGCGGGCCTCGCCGAGGAGCGGCAGGCCGTCGCCGATCCGGAAGAGGGAGCGCCAGCCGCGCCCGTCGAGGTAGTCGTCGAAGACCGCGCGGAAGGTGGCGTCGGACTCCTCCGAGTACTCCTGCTTGACCCGCATGAGGACGGTCTCGGAGGGGTGGGCGGCGAGGAAGGCCGAGCAGGCGACGAGGACGTCGCCGAACATCATGTTCTGGTACGAGGCGCCGTGGTGGATCGCGAAGGACCCGCCGGTCACCCGGCACCGGATGTCCAGGAACCGGATCCCGCTGTCCAGCTGCTGGGCGATGGTGGAGTTCTGACACTCGGCCCAGGGGCCGCCGTAGCGGGCCCCGGAGTCGTGGGTCCCAGGAATGGTCAACCGCTGCAACGCCGTGGCATCCCCGTGTCCGCCCATCCACGCACGTGTGTCCACGGCCGCGGCGGGAGGCGCCCCGATCAGAAGAGCGGCGCCGGCACCCAGGGCGCCCGCGAGAAATCGTCGTCGATCCATGGGCGCACTATGGCAGGTACACAACAACTACTGCCAGGGTGCGGCCACTACAGAAGCAACGCTCGGGGACAAGCCGCAGGCCCGGCCCTGCCTCTCAAGCAGGCCACCGCACTCCCCGCGAGCTGCCTGCCGGTTCAGGCAGCGGTCTTCTGTTCGGCCACGACACCCGCACGTTCACCGAGAGCACGCACAACCCGGCTCTTGGACTGCGAAGCGACGTGCTTCCGGAGAACCCCGAAGTGCTCGTCGCCGCGCGCGGTCGACAGCGCGGTGTAGTCGTCCAGGAACCGCTCCCAGGTCTCGCACGCCGCCTCGACATGTCCGAGTTCCCACTGCCGGGCGGCCATCACGCCGTGCGCGTGCACACGTCCCTGCCGCTCATTCGAGGGGCGCGCTCGATTGGACCGCTGCATCGCTTTGATGGAGCCGGGCAGATCTCCGAGTTCGTACAGCACGTGGGAGACATGGAAGTGGTACGCGGCCTGGTCGTACCCACCGACCGCGTCATTCCGACCGTCCGCCCGCGTCAGCGCCTCCTCCGTCTCCCGAAGCCGCGTGAACGCCTGCCTGCGGTCCTTCACCATCGCCGCACCGTGCGCCTGCTGGCCGCGCAGGAAAGCCACGAGCCGCGGCCCTGCCGACGGCGCCGCCTCGGCAGCGGAATCCGCGTACTCCAGGGCCTTCGGCCCGTATCCAAGATTCGACGCCTGGAGCGCCATGCCTCGCAGCGTCCGGCAGTAGGTGAGGTGGTCCTGCGCATCCCGGGCGAGATCCAGGGCCTGAACGAAGTACCGCTGGCCCAGACCGTGGGCGCGCTCGTACATGGCCATCCACCCCGTCAGGTAGACGAAGTCCGAAGCCGCCGCCCGCATCTCCTGCTGAACCTTCGAAGTCGCGTCCGCCTCCAGCCACGACAGCACGGTGTTCGCGAGGAAGGCCGCTGCCATGGGCCGGGCGTGGCCGCCCCCAAGGTCGTCCAGAATCGTCGCAATATGGTCCGAGAACCGGCCCACACGAGAACAGTTCCACTGTGTCGTCTGCGGTCATCGCGGGCACGCGGACACGGTGGGGGCAGTAAACGTCCTACGGGCCGGGCTGGTCCGTCGCGAAGCTCAATCCGCCTAGCGAGAAGCCGCCGCCATGAGGCGGTGGAGGAGTCACGTAGTCGTCCTGGATGTCCTGGCTTCATCGGAAGGGGGCGAACCGTCGAAACGGTCCGCCCCCAGGTCTCGATGCCCTACTACTTGATGACCGTGATGCGGTCCGTCGCCGGCGGAGCCAGCGGCGCGGTGGCCGAGGAGTGGGCCGTCAGGTAAGCGGTGAACACATCCAGGTCGACGGCGCCGACCAGCTTGTTCTTGTGCTCCTTCAGGACCGGGAAGCCGTCGTTGCCACCGGCCAGGAACTCGTTCATCGCGACCCGGTAGGTCTTCGCCGGGTCGATCGCCTCACCGTTCAGGCGGATCGAGTCGACCACGATCCGGTCGGCCCCGGTCTTCGTCAGGTCCAGGGTGTACCTGAGGTTCTTCGACACCTGGAGGATCTTCGGGGCGCCCAGGTTGGCACCGCTGACCTGCTGCTGGAGCGCGGTGACCAGCTGGGCTCCGGTCAGGTCGACCGCCGTCATCATGTTGGCGAACGGCTGGACGCTGAAGGCGTCCTCGTAGGTCACGACGCCCGACTCCCGGCGGACCAGCGGCATGCGGACACCGCCCGGGTTCATCAGGGCGAGCTGCGCGCCGCCCTTGTCGGCCGGGGCGAGACCCTCCAGCTGCGCGTCCGCGATGAGGTTGCCCAGCGGCCTCTCGTACGCCTTGTCGGAGTTCTCGATGTCGGCGGAGATATAGCCGACGGGGCGGCTGGCGACCGGCGCCGACAGGGCCTTCCAACGCTGGATCAGCGAGTTGACGGCACCGTCCGGCTGCACGGTGCGGGTGACGACGTGGTTCGCGGAGGCGACGGCCGTGCGGACGATGTCCTTCGTGCGGCGGTCGTAGGTGAGCGTCGTGTCGGTGTAGAGCCGGCCGAAGGAGGCCGCCGAGGTCACCGTGCGCGGGTTGCCCGCCGGGTCCGGGATGGTGCACGCGTACGCCTGGTGGGTGTGGCCGGTGACCAGGGCGTCGATCTGCGGGCTGAGGTTCTTGGCGATGTCGACGATCGGGCCGGAGACGCCGCTGCCGGCGCCCGGGCTGTCACAGTCGTAGTCGTACGCGCCCGAGGCCGGCTTCCCGCCCTCGTGGAGCAGGGCGACGATGGACTTCACACCCTTGCGCTCGAGCTCCTTGGCGTACTTGTTGATCGTCTCGACCTCGTCGCCGAACTTCAGGCCCTTGATGCCGTCGGCGGCCACGATGTCCGCCGTGCCCTCCAGGGTCACGCCGATGAAGCCGATCTTGACGCCGTCGCGCTCCCAGACGAAGTACGGGTCGAGCAGCGGCTTGCCGGTCTTCTCGTCCGTGACGTTGGCCGCGAGGTACGGGAAGTCCGCCCCCTCGAAGGTCTTGCCCTCCACGGAGCAGCCGTCGACCGGGTGGCAGCCGCCGTTCTGCATGCGGGCCAGCTCGCGCGCGCCCTCGTCGAACTCGTGGTTGCCGACCGAGCTCACGTCGAGCTTCAGCTTGTTCAGCACCTCGATGGTCGGCTCGTCGTGGAACAGACCGGAGATCAGCGGCGAGGCGCCGATCATGTCGCCCGCGGCGGCGGTGACGGAGAACCGCTTGCCCTGTCGGGCCTGGTTCAGGTGCGCGGCGAGGTACGCGGCGCCGCCGACGTCCTTGATCTCCCCGACCGTGCCGTCCGGCTTGAGGTAGCCGAGCTTGCCCGCGGAGCCGGTCGGCGGCTCCAGGTTGCCGTGGAGGTCGTTGAAGGACAGCAGCTGGACGTCGACCATCCGGCCCCAGCCCTTGCCGTTCCCGTAACCGCTCCCGGCGGCGAACTCGTCCCCGGCGGCCCCCGCCGACGACGGCATCGCGGCGAAGAGCGCCCCCACGGTCGCGATTCCCGCACCGGCGGCCAGAATTCGCCGCCCGGTCTTGTTCTTCCGCTTCATCCCCGGTATCGCTGCCATCTCTCCCCTTTGCCCCTTGCCCCGTTTCGCGGCCTTGATCTACTCCCCCGTCTGCCGGTGCAGCCTAGAGTCAACGCGCGTAGCGCAACAGGGGGTAGCGGGTTACAAGACAGTTGCCGCCGCCTTTCCCCGGGGCGGCGGCGCGTCCCCGTAGGCTCGTACCCATGACTTCCGACGCGGCGCCGACCCTCGAACCGGGACGGCAGATCCACACGTATGACGAGCTCTCCCCCGAGCAGGTCCAGGACGTACTGGAGCTCCTCGAGGCCGCCGACCGGACCGACGGGCTGCACGCCGTGTCCGAGCAGGGGCGGCTCTACCTGCGGCACGGCCGCCGCGAGGGCGTGCGTCACTTCCTGCTCTCCGTCGGCCCTCACCTCTACGGCTACGCCCAGCTGGAGGAGACCGACCCGATCGAGGCACCGGCCGCCGAGCTGGTCGTCCACCCGTCCCATCGCGGCCGCGGCCACGGCCGGGCGCTCGGCATCGCCCTGCTCGCCGCCTCCGGCAAGCGGCTGCGCGTCTGGGCGCACGGCGGCAAGTCGGCGGCCCGGCACCTCGCGCAGGTCCTCGGCCTGACGCTCTTCCGCGAGCTGCGCCAGCTGCGGCGCTCCCTGGCGCCGCTGGACATCGCGGAGCCGGTGCTGCCCGAGGGCGTCACCGTCCGTACGTTCGTCCCGGGCCAGGACGACACGGCCTGGCTGGCCGTCAACGCGACCGCGTTCGCGCACCATCCCGAACAGGGCTCGCTCACGCAGCGCGACCTGGACGACCGGATGGCCGAGCCGTGGTTCGACCCGAAGGGCTTCTTCCTGGCGGAGAAGGACGGGAAGCTGATCGGCTACCACTGGACGAAGACGCACGCCGAGGAGCAGCTCGGCGAGGTGTACGTGGTCGGCATCCTGCCGGAGGCGCAGGGCGGCGGCCTCGGCAAGGCGCTCACGGCGATCGGCCTGCGGCACCTGGCGGCGCAGGGGCTGCCGACGGCGATGCTGTACGTGGACGCGGACAACACGGCGGCGGTCACGGTGTACGAGCGGCTCGGCTTCACGACGCACGAGGTGGACCTGATGTACCGCACGGAGTCCTGAGCCCCCCTCAGGTGCGTGAGGACAGGGGGCGGTTGACACCGCCCCCTTCTTTGCACCACCCTTTCACTACTTGATTAGTGAAAGGGTGGTGGAAGGGATCGTGGTCGAGTACCGCATCGACCGGCGCAGTGGCGTCGCCACCTACCTCCAGATCGTCCAGCAGACGAAACAGGCCCTCCGGATGGGCCTCCTGGAGCCCGGCGACCGACTGCCCACCGCACGCGAGGTCGTCGAATCGACGGCCATCAACCCCAACACGGTCCTCAAGGCCTACCGCGAGCTCGAACGCGAAGGCCTCGTCGAAGCCCGCCGAGGCCTCGGCACCTTCGTCCGCACCACGCTCGGCACCGGCCCCGCCGACTCGCCCCTGCGCGGCGAACTCACGGACTGGGCCCGCCGCGCCCGCGCCGCCGGACTGGACCGCGAGGACGTGTCCGCGCTCTTCACATCCGTACTGAAGGAACACTTCGAGGGGGACGAATGACCGACCCGGTCATCCAGGCCGAAGGGCTCGGCGTGCGCTACCGAAGGCGCAGCGAGGTCTGGGCTCTCAAGGACTGCGGTTTCACCCTGCCCGCCGGCCGGATCGTCGCCGTCGCCGGCCCCAACGGCGCGGGCAAATCGACGCTCCTCACCCTGGCGGCAGGGCTGTTGCGGCCCACCGAGGGCCGGATCGTGACGCCCCCGCGCGACCGCCTCGCGTACGTCGCCCAGGACAAGCCGCTGTACGGGCAGCTCACCGTCGCCGAGACGCTGCGACTGGGCCGCGAGCTCAACCCGGACCGCTGGGACCCCGCCGTCGCCGACCGCGTCGTCGAGGCCGGATCGCTGGACCAAAACGCCCGGGTCAGCTCCCTCTCGGGCGGCCAGCGCACCCGCCTCGCGATGGCGCTCGCCCTCGGGAAGCGGCCCGAGGTCCTGCTCCTCGACGAGCCGATGGCGGACCTCGACCCGCTCGCCCGGCACGAACTCATGGGTGCCCTCATGGCCGACGCCGCCGACCACGGCACGACCGTCGTCATGTCCTCGCACATCCTCACCGAGCTGGAGGGCGCCTGCGACCACCTGCTCCTCGTCCAGAACGGCCGCATCCGCCTCGACGGCCCGATCGACGACCTGATCGCCGCGCACACCCTGCTGACCGGGCCGGTGGCCGACCTGACCCCGCACACCGTCGTCGACTCCCGCACGACAGGCCGTCAGCTGACCGCGCTGGTCCGCAGAGAGGGCCCGATCGAGGGCCCGTGGCAGTCCGCCCAGCCCTCCCTCGAGGAGCTGCTCCTCGCCCACCTCCGCGCCTCGCGCACCCCGGAAGGAGCGTCCGCATGACCGCCCCCACCCTCCAGGGCCCGTACTGGGTGACGGTCCGCCAGCATCGCCGGGCCCTGTGGTGGTCGCTCGTCCTCGTAGCCGCCGGCATCGCGCTCCTGGTCACCTCGCGGCTGTGGTCCGACAGCGCGGTGGAGACACTGCGCGCGGCGGGCTGCACCGTCGGCAGCGAGGACCGGTCCTGCTTCCAGTCCGCCCGCGACTACGTCGACGGCCAGTGGATCGCCCGCGATCTCATCAGGTACGCCTCCCTGGGCATGCTCGTCCTGCCCGGCCTGCTCGGCGCGTTCGTCGCGGGTCCGATGCTCGCCCGCGAGCTGGAGACGGGAACGTACAAGCTCGCCTGGACGCAGTCCGTCAGCCCGGCGCGCTGGCTCGCGGCCAAGGTGGCGGTGCCCGCCGCGCTCGTCCTCGTGGGTGTCACCCTGCTGAGCCTGGCCTTCTACTGGTCCTGGTCGTCCGGCCCCGCCAACGACTTCCCCACCTACTGGTACGAGCCGATGATGTTCGTCTCGTACGGCATCGTGCCGGTGGCGCACGCCCTCCTGGGGCTGGCGCTGGGTACGGTCGTCGGCCTTCTCGTCCGGCGGACCGTCGTCGCGATGGCCGCCGCCGCGCTGATCACCGGAGTGGCTGTGGCCGTCCTCGCCGGGCTGCGCGAGCGGTTCTGGACCGTCCAGACCCTGACGGGCCACGGCCTGTCGCCCAAGGGCGAGGTCTGGCAGCTGGACAGGGGCATGCTCACCGCGTCCGGCGAGCGCCTCTCCTGGGACGACTGCTTCGCCACCCAGCCGAACAACGCCGCACGGTGCATGGCCGACCGCGGCGGGGTCGTCGAGTTCATCGACACCCACCCCGCGTCCCACTACTGGCCGATCCAGCTCGTCGAGACCGGTATCTGCCTCGCCGTCGCCGCCCTCGCGCTGTACGCCGCCTTCCGCGTCCTGCGCGCCCGGCACCCGTAGAAGCCCGACGCCCGGCACTCGTAAGGAGGAACCGGGGCCGGGGTCCTGACAAGGGCCCCGCCCCCGATTCCCGGACGACATGTCGTCGTTACCGGCCATTCAGACGCGCTTGCGACGCTCACGCAATGAAGCGCTCCGTGACCCCGCCCGGCAGGGCGGCCCTCCCCAAGGGGAGACTTCCCTCCCCCACGGCCCGCTCCGACGCGCCCGACGACCCCTTCGCGCGGAAGAATGGGGCCATGAGCCAGCAGCCCGCCGAGGTCCCGGTCCAGTCCTCCGCCACACCGTCCGCCCAGACGTCGGCCCAGACGTCCGCGAACAGGTCCGCGAAGACATCCGAGAAGACGAGCGCGAAGACGTCCGGGAAGACGTCCGCGAAGGCGTCCGCGAAGACGCCCGACCCGTCCTCGTCCCTCGGGCCCATAGCCGCGCACCGCCCGCGCGTCACCGGCGCGACCGGCGGAGCCGCCGCCCCCGTCGCCGGCATGGACGCCGGCCCCGCCACGTACGTCGCCGACACGACGCTCGGCGACGAGCTGCCGCAGGGCCGCTTCCTCGACCGGGAACGCAGCTGGCTCGCGTTCAACGAGCGCGTCCTCGAACTGGCCGAGGACCCGACGACCCCCCTCCTCGAACGAGCGAACTTCCTCGCGATCTTCGCCTCGAACCTCGACGAGTTCTTCATGGTCCGGGTCGCCGGCCTCAAGCGCCGCATCGCCACCGGCGTCGCCACCCGCTCCGCCTCCGGCCTCCAGCCCCGCGAGGTCCTCGAACTCATCTGGACCCGCTCCCGCGAGCTCATGGCCCGGCACGCCGCCTGCTACCAGCAGGACGTGGCCCCCGCCCTGGCAGACGAGGGCATCCACCTGATCCGCTGGCCCGAGCTCACGGAGAAGGAGCAGGCGCGGCTCTTCACCCTCTTCCGGCAGCAGATCTTCCCGGTCCTCACCCCGCTCGCCGTGGACCCGGCGCACCCCTTCCCGTACATCTCCGGCCTGAGCCTCAACCTCGCCGTCGTCGTCCGCAACCCGGTCAGCGGCCACCGCCACTTCGCGCGCGTGAAGGTCCCCCCGCTGCTCAACCGCTTCCTCGAAGCCTCCCCGCAGCGGTACGTCCCCCTGGAGGACGTCATCGCCGCGCACCTGGAGGAGCTGTTCCCCGGCATGGAGGTGCTCGCGCACCACATGTTCCGGGTCACGCGGAACGAGGACCTGGAGGTCGAGGAGGACGACGCCGAGAACCTCCTCCAGGCCCTGGAGAAGGAGCTCATGCGGCGCCGCTTCGGCCCGCCGGTCCGCCTGGAGGTCGAGGAGTCCATCGACCCGTACGTCCTCGATCTCCTCGTCCGCGAGCTGAAGGTCTCCGACGCCGAGGTGTACCCGCTGCCCGGCCCGCTCGACCTGACCGGTCTCTTCGGGATCGCCGGGCAGGACCGGCCGGAGCTGAAGTTCCCGAAGTTCGTCGCGGGCACCCACCGGGACCTCGCCGAGGTCGAGTCGGCGTCCGCGCCGGACATCTTCGCGGCGCTGCGCGAGCGGGACGTGCTGCTGCACCACCCGTACGACTCGTTCTCCACCTCCGTCCAGGCCTTCCTTGAGCAGGCGGCCGCCGACCCGGACGTCCTCGCGATCAAGCAGACGCTGTACCGCACGTCCGGCGACTCCCCGATAGTCGACGCCCTCATCGACGCCGCCGAGTCCGGCAAGCAGGTCCTCGTCCTCGTCGAGATCAAGGCCCGCTTCGACGAGCAGGCCAACATCAAGTGGGCGCGGAAGCTGGAGGAGGCCGGCTGCCACGTCGTCTACGGCCTCGTCGGCCTGAAGACGCACTGCAAGCTGTCGCTGGTCGTCCGCCAGGAGGGCGAGCTCCTTCGCCGGTACTCGCACGTCGGCACCGGCAACTACCACCCCAAGACGGCCCGGCTCTACGAGGACCTCGGCCTCCTCACCGCCGACCCGCAGGTGGGCGCCGACCTGTCCGACCTGTTCAACCGGCTCTCCGGCTACTCGCGCCGCGAGACGTACCGCCGTCTGCTCACGGCGCCGAAGTCGCTGCGGGACGGTCTGGTCTCCAGGATCATCAAGGAGATCGCCCACCACCGCGCCGGCCGGCCCGCATACGTACGGATCAAGGTCAACTCGATGGTCGACGAGGCCATCATCGACGCCTGCTACCAGGCCTCCCGGGCCGGAGTGCCGGTCGACATCTGGGTCCGCGGCATCTGCGCCGTACGCCCCGGCGTCACCGGCCTCTCGGAGAACATCCGGGTCCGCTCGATCCTCGGCCGCTTCCTCGAGCACTCCCGGGTCTTCGCCTTCGGCAACGGCGGCGAACCCGAGGTCTGGTTCGGCAGCGCCGACATGATGCACCGCAACCTGGACCGCCGGATCGAGGCCCTCGTGCGGGTCTCGGACCCGGCCCACCGGGCTGCGCTGACCCGGCTCCTGGAGACCGGGATGTCCGACACCACCTCCTCCTGGCACCTCGGCCCCGACGGGAACTGGACGCGGCACGCGACCGACCCCGAGGGCCGGCCGCTGCGGCACGTCCAGGAGATGCTCATCGACGCGCGGAGGCGCCGGCGTGCACAACCTTGACCCCCTGCGGGACGTCACGGCGGGGGAGGTCGTGGCCCCCTATCTCCACGCCCGGGCCGCGGACTTCCTCCGCGGCCTGCGGATCCACGGCGAGAGCGGCTCGGACGCGGCCGGTACGGACGAGGGCGCCCGTACGCTACGGGCCGCCGCCCGCCGGATCGGCGGCACCCTCCACACCTTCCGGCCGCTGCTCGACACCGCCTGGGCCGACCAGCTGCGGACCGAGCTGGCCTGGCTCTCCGGGACCCTGGCCCTCGAGCACGCCTGCACCTCCCGGCTCGTCCGGCTGGTGGACGCGCTGTCCCGCCTGTCGAGCAGCGGCGGCCCCGTACCGGCGGCCCGCGGCGGCGAGACCGCGGGGCCGGCGGCGGCATCGACCGGACTCACCGTCGGCGCCGCCCGGGCCGGCGCCCTCCTCGAACGCCAGCTGACCCTCGCCAGGACCCGCGCCCACTCCGCGGCCCTCCAGGCCCTCGGCTCCGCCCGCTTCCACGCGGTCGCCGACGCCGTCGCCCTCCTCGCCTCCGAGGTGCCCCTCGGCCCCGCGGGCGGAGCGCCCGCCATGGAGGTCGTGGACGCGCCCGCCGCCGTCGCCGAGCGGCGCCTCCTCGAATCGGTGGCCGCTCTCCCGCTGACCCGGGCGGCCCACCCGTACAACGCCGACGCCCTCGCCCTCGCCGCCGGGGAGACCCAGGACGCGCCCTGGCACCGGACCCGGCACCTGCTGCGCCTGCACCGGTACGCCTCCGAGGTCCTGCACACCGGCGGCGAGCCCGACCCCGTCCTGTACGAGTCGGCCCGCGCCCTGGACCGCCACCGCGACGCCGCCGAAGCCGCGACGGCCGCCGCCGCCGCGGCCCGTACCCCCCGGATCGCCCCGGCGACGGCGTACGCCCTCGGGGTCCTCCACGCCGACCAGCGCCACGACGTCGAAGCGGCCCGCTTCGCCTTCCAGCACGCCTGGCGCAGAGCGACGGCCCCGGTCCCGTGACCACCCGGGACGGCGCCCCGATCCTGGCCGCCGGGTGCGTCCTGTGGCGCCCGGCGGTCTCCGGCCACGGGATCGAGCTGGCCTTGATCCACAGGCCGAAGTGGGCGGATTGGTCGCACCCCAAGGGCAAGCTGAAGCATGGGGAGGGCGCTCGGGAGGCGGCCGTCCGCGAGGTGCGGGAGGAAACCGGCATGACGTGCGAGTTGGGCTCTGAGCTCCCCACGATCCGATACCAGGTCCAGGGCCGAGCGAAAGAGGTTCGCTACTGGGCAGCCAGGGCCACGAGCGGCTCGTTCGAACCGAACCGGGAAGTGGACCGGCTGATCTGGCTCTCCCCCTCAGCCGCACAGAAGCGACTCACACAGCAAGAAGACAAGGTCCTGGTCGCTGACCTCGTGAAGATGCATCCCGCACGGGGCGGGGAGGGCCCGTAACCGTATCCGGAAGTGCTGGAGCCGCTGCGGGGCGAGTTGTACCGGTACTGCCGTCGCTTGACCGGCAGCGTGCGGGATGCCGAGGACCTGGCCCAGGAGATGCTCGCCCGGGCGCCGCAGTCCCACCAGCCGGTCCAGCGCCCCCCGAGGTCCGCGAAGCACTCGCCGAGGTCACCAACTGCGGCCATTCCTCCTCGTCCCGGTGCTTGTTACCCAGCCGGTAAGGATCCCTGGACGCCCCCATCCAGCCGAAGCGGCGGGGGCCGCCGTAGACCCTGCCTTCCTCTGCGCGGTCTGCCGCATTCCGCGTGGCACGCCTGCTCTGCTTCTCGACTTCGATCTCTCCGGGAAACGATGCGGCGAGTTCCGAGAGCGCGTCCCCCTCGTTGTTCACAAGGTCCACGGAGGTCTCGCCTTCGATGAAGACACCGCCACCAACCGCGACCAACGCGACTTGGAAGGCAACGAAGTCGCGGACGAGCCGGTAAACACAGTCGTTGGTACGGAGACCACCTCCGGCCGCCGCACCCACCGGCTGTCCGAGGGGACCGGCCCCGAGCCCGAAGGCCGGCCGCTGTCCGCCGAGCCACCGACCACACCCGTCCTTCCGGCACGGTTCACTTTCCGTTCACCATCTTCCGTCGACGGCTTCACCTGTTCTGCCTAATTTCGGACTCACACGGTGCACGACGCGCAAAGGTGCACCACCACCCGACACACGCCGCCGTAGAACGATCAGGACATTGGGTCCGCGGCAAGGCGGCTTCTGGAAGGAACACCCGAAAGTGAAGCTTTCGCGCAAGAACGGGCTTCGCGCCTCCGCGATCGGTGCCCTCGTCGTCTCCGGCGCCCTGGTCCTCTCGGCGTGTGGCTCGGACGACAACACGAAGACCCCGGCGAAGGAGGGCGGCGCCACCACGACGTCCGCCGCCGGCACGCCGGCCATCGACTGCGCCGGCGCCAAGGGCCAGCTGCTCGCCGCCGGCTCCAGCGCGCAGAAGAACGCGATGGACCTCTGGGTCAAGAACTTCCAGGCCGCCTGCTCCGGCGTCGAGATCAACTACCAGTCCATCGGTTCCGGTGGCGGTATCACCAAGTTCAACCAGGGCCAGGTCGCCTTCGCGGGCTCCGACTCCGCCCTGAAGGACGAAGAGGTCGCCGAGTCGCAGAAGATCTGCAAGGGCGGCAAGGGCGTCAACCTCCCGATGGTCGGCGGGCCCGTCGCCATCGGCTACAAGCTGGAGGGCGTGGACAACCTCGTCCTGGACGCCTCCACCCTCGCCAAGATCTTCGACAACAAGATCACCAAGTGGAACGACCCGGCGATCGCCAAGCTGAACCCGGGCGCCAAGCTCCCCGACTCCACCATCCAGGCCTTCCACCGCTCGGACGAGTCGGGCACCACCCAGAACCTGGGCAAGTACCTCTCCACCGCCGCCGCGGCGGACTGGAAGCACGACCCGAAGTCGAAGTCGTGGCCCGCCCAGGGCGGCCAGGCCGCCAACGGCTCCTCCGGTGTCGCCACCGCCGTCAAGGACGCCGAGGGCTCCATCGGCTACTTCGAGCTCTCGTACGCCACCGCGAACAAGATCTCCACGGTCAGCATCGCCACCGGTGCCGCCGCCCCGGTCGCCGCCACCACGGACAACGCCTCCAAGGCCATCGGCGCCGCCAAGGTCAAGGGCACGGGCAGCGACATGGCCCTCTCCCTCGACTACGCGACGAAGGCCGAGGGTGCCTACCCGATCGTCCTCGTCACGTACGAGATCGCCTGCGACAAGGGCAACAAGGCGGAGACCCTGCCGACCCTGAAGGCGTTCCTCAACTACGCCGTGAGCGAGGAGGGCCAGAAGGTCCTCGCCGACGCCGATTACGCCCCGCTCCCGGCCGAGATCGCGGCCAAGGTCCGCGCGATCGTCCCCACCCTGTCCTGACCCCCGGCCGGGTCCGGCCCCTCACCTGAAGGGGCCGGGCCCGGCATCCGGTGCACCGCCGCCAGGAGCCCGCACATCCGTACGGGCACCGCAGACCGGAGAAGCAGATGGCTACCACCACACCAGACATACAGAGGAACCGGAGCGCCAAGAGCGCCTCCCGCCTCGGTGACCGCATCTTCAGCGGTCTGTCCCGAGGCTCCGGCATCACCCTCCTCGTGATCATGGCCGCGATCGCCGGCTTCCTCACCTACCGCGCCGTCCTCGCGATCTCGAAGGACAGCACCAACTTCTTCACCACCTTCGAGTGGAACCCCGCCGGCGACCCGCCGGCCTTCGGCATCGCCGTCCTCGCCTTCGGCACGGTCGTCTCGTCGATCATCGCGATGGTCATCGCCGTGCCCGTCGCGATCGGCATCGCGCTGTTCATCTCGCACTACGCGCCGCGCAAGCTGGCCAAGCCGCTCGCGTACGTGGTCGACCTGCTCGCCGCCGTGCCCAGCATCATCTACGGCCTCTGGGGCGCGATCTTCCTCGTGCCGTACCTGGACGGCCTGAACCTCTGGCTCGACGAGTACATGGGCTGGACGTACATCTTCGACAAGGCCAACGAGGGCCCCGCCCGCTCGCTCTTCACCGTCGGCATCCTGCTGGCGATCATGATCCTGCCGATCATCACCAACGTGACCCGTGAGGTCTTCCTCCAGGTCCCGAAGATGCACGAAGAGGCAGCCCTCGCTCTCGGCGCCACGCGCTGGGAGGTCATCCGCATGTCGGTCCTCCCCTTCGGCCGCTCGGGCATCATCTCCGCCTCGATGCTGGGCCTGGGCCGCGCGCTCGGCGAGACCATGGCCGTCGCCGTGGTGCTCTCCCCCAGCTTCCTCATCTCGGGCCACCTCCTGGACCCGGGCGGCGGCACCTTCGCCCAGAACATCGCCGCGAAGTTCAACGAGGCCAACGAGTACGGCCGGGACGCGCTGATCGCCTCCGGTCTCGTCCTCTTCGTCATCACCCTGCTGGTCAACGGCGCCGCCCGCTGGATCATCGGCCGCCGCAAGGAGTACTCGGGGGCCAACGCATGAGCCACGCCGTACAGGACCGTCCGCCCGTGGAGACCCGGGTCACGCACGATCCGCTCAAGCACTCCCGGCTCCCCCGCTGGACCCCGTTCGCCATCACCGTCGGCTCGATCGCCGCCGGCTGCGGCCTCGGACTCGCCGCCGGCTGGCACAGCCGCATCCAGTGGGGCCTGCTCGCCTCGCTCTTCTTCGTCCTGGCCACCTACCTGATCACCTCGAAGGTGGAAGGCAGCCGCCAGGCCAAGGACCGCGTCGCGACCAGCCTCGTCTGGGTCTGCTTCATCCTGGCCGTGATCCCGCTGTTCTCGCTGGCCTGGGTCACGATCAGCAAGGGCATCGAGGTCCTGGACCCGTACTTCCTCACCCACTCGATGAGCGGCGTCCTCGACGCCGAAGCCGGCGGCGGCGTCTACCACGCGCTGCTCGGCACCATCGAACAGGTCCTCATCGCGACCCTGATCGCCGCGCCGATCGGCCTGCTGACCGCGGTCTACCTGGTGGAGTACGGCGGCGGGAAGCTCGCCAAGGCCGTCACCTTCTTCGTCGACGTCATGACGGGCATCCCGTCGATCGTCGCGGGCCTCTTCATCCTGTCCACGTGGACCCTGATGCTCGGCTTCGGGCCCTCCGGATTCGCCGGCGCGATGGCCCTCGCCATCCTGATGATGCCGGTCGTGGTCCGCTCCACCGAGGAGATGCTCAAGCTCGTCCCCAACGAGCTCCGCGAGGCCTCCCTCGCCCTGGGCATCCCGAAGTGGCGCACGATCCTGAAGGTGGTCCTGCCCACCGCGATCGGCGGCATCACCACGGGCGTCATGCTCGCGGTCGCCCGCATCACCGGTGAGACGGCCCCGGTCCTGCTCCTCGTGTTCGGTACGAAGCTCATCAACCCGAACCCCTTCGAAGGCGCTCAGTCCTCGCTGCCGCTGTACGTGTACGAGCAGTTCGCGGTCGGCACCGACGCCGCGATGGCCCGTGCCTGGGGCGCCGCGCTCGTCCTGATCGCCTTCGTCATGATCCTCAACATGGTGGCCCGCGGCATCGCCCGCTGGAAGGCCCCCAAGACCGGCCGCTGACGCGGCTCATTGGAAGTGATTCACATGGCCAAGCGCATCGACGTCAGCGGCCTCTCCGCGTACTACGGCGCCCACAAGGCGATCGACGACATCTCCATGACCGTCGAGCCCCGCTCCGTGACCGCCTTCATCGGCCCCTCCGGCTGCGGCAAGTCCACCTTCCTGCGCACTCTGAACCGCATGCACGAGGTCACCCCCGGTGGCCGCGTCGAGGGCAAGGTGATGCTGGACGACGAGAACCTGTACGGCTCGCACGTCGACCCGGTCGCCGTGCGCCGCACGGTCGGCATGGTCTTCCAGCGCCCCAACCCCTTCCCCACCATGTCGATCTTCGACAACGTGGCGGCGGGCCTGCGCCTCAACGGCAGGTACAAGAAGGCCGAGCTCAACGAGATCGTCGAGAAGTCCCTCAAGGGCGCGAACCTCTGGAACGAGGTCAAGGACCGCCTGAACAAGCCGGGCTCCGGCCTCTCCGGCGGCCAGCAGCAGCGCCTGTGCATCGCGCGGGCCATCGCCGTCGAGCCGGACGTCCTCCTCATGGACGAGCCCTGCTCGGCCCTCGACCCGATCTCCACCCTCGCCATCGAGGACCTGATCGGCGAGCTGAAGGAGCGCTTCACGATCGTCATCGTGACGCACAACATGCAGCAGGCCGCCCGTGTCTCCGACCGCACGGCCTTCTTCAACCTCTCGGCCGTCGGCCAGCCCGGCAAGCTGATCGAGCTGGACGACACCGAGCGGATCTTCTCCAACCCGAGCGTCCAGGCGACCGAGGACTACATCTCCGGCCGCTTCGGATAAAGACTCGTCCTGCGGTGCTGCATGGCGGTGCCACCGTAAGACGAAGGGCCCGGCTCCCCCACAGGGGAGCCGGGCCCAACCATTTCCAGCCGGCGACAGCCGACCGTAAGCCGGTCAGCCGTCAGCCGTCAGCCGAAGAACAGCTTCACCACGCTGCATGCCCCGGGGGATGACCCCCGGACCCCCAGCATCACCGGGTGGCGCCGCCCGTCAGCCGAAGAACAGCCTCACCACGTAGTAGCTCGCGGCAGCGACCAGGGCCGCCGCCGGCATGGTGATGAACCAGCCGAGGATGATGTTCTTGGCGACACCCCACCGCACCGCGTTGACGCGCTTCGTCGCGCCGACACCCATGATCGCGGAGGTGATGACATGCGTCGTCGAGATCGGCGCGTGGAACAGGAACGCCGAGCCGAACATGATCGACGCACCCGTCGTCTCCGCCGCGAAACCCTGCGGCGGGTCCAGCTCGATGATCTTGCGGCCGAGCGTCCGCATGATGCGCCAGCCGCCCGCGTACGTACCGAGCGAGAGCATCACGGCACAGGCGATCTTCACCCACACCGGGATGTCGTCGCCGGCCTGTTGCACATCGGCGATGACCAGGGCCATCACCACGATGCCCATCGTCTTCTGCGCGTCCTGCAGACCGTGGCCGAGCGCCATGCCGGCCGCCGACACCGTCTGCGCGATACGGAAGCCGCGCTTGGCCTTGTGCGGGTTGGCCCGGCGGAACATCCACATGATCGCGCACATGACCAGGTAACCGGCGACGAGACCGACGACCGGCGAGATGAACATCGGGATGACGACCTTGTCGAGGACGCCGCCCCAGAGCACCTCGGTGCCACCCGCCAGGGCCGCGCCCACCATGCCGCCGAACAGGGCGTGCGAGGAGGAGGACGGCAGACCGAAGTACCAGGTGACCAGGTTCCAGATGATCGCGCCCACCAGCGCGGCGAAGAGGATGCCCATCCCCTTGTCACCGGTCGGGGTCTCGATGAGCCCCTCACTGACGGTCTTGGCGACCCCGCTGCCCATGAAGGCACCCGCGAGGTTCATGACCGCCGCCATCGCCAACGCCGCCCGGGGGGTGAGCGCACGGGTCGACACCGAGGTGGCGATGGCGTTGGCGGAGTCGTGGAAGCCGTTCGTATACGTGAAGCCGAGCGCGACACCGATGGTCACGATCAGAGCGAAGGTGTCCACGAAGCTCAGGACTCCTTGACCGCGATGGTCTCCACCGTGTTGGCGACGTGCTCGAAGGCGTCGGCCGCCTCTTCCAGCACGTCGACGATCTGCTTGAGCTTGAGCACCTCGATGGCGTCGTACTTGCCGTTGAAGAGCTGCGCGAGCAGCTTGCGGTGGATCTGGTCGGCCTGGTTCTCCAGCCGGTTGACCTCGATCCAGTACTCCGTGAGGTTGGCCATCGTCCGCAGGTTCGGCATGGCCTCGGCGGTCAGCTCCGCCGCCCGGGCCAGGACCTCGATCTGCTGCTCGACGCCCTTGGGGAGCTCCTCGACGTTGTAGAGGACGACCAGGTCGACGGCCTCCTCCATGAAGTCCATGATGTCGTCGAGGGACGATGCGAGGTTGTAGATGTCCTCGCGGTCGAAGGGGGTGATGAAGGAGGAGTTCAGCTGGTGGAAGATCGCGTGGGTAGCGTCGTCGCCGGCGTGCTCCGCTGCCCGCATCCGCTCCGCGATCTCGGCCCGGGCGGAAGGCTCCGCTCCGAGCAGTTCCATCAGGAGCTTGGAGCCCGTGACGATGTTGTCCGCGGACGCGGCGAACATGTCGTAGAAGCTCGTCTCCCTGGGGGTCAGACGAAATCGCACGTGGGGTCCTCGGGGTGCTGGGTTTCGGTCAGGCTGATGCTAGGCGCATCATCCGGCCACGGCTAACCGGCGTCCTCTCAGTGTCGCCCATCAGGCACAGTGAACTGCACGGGCCCCCGCCCGGATCGGCGGGGATCGGTACCATATACCCACGAGGGGTATACACCCCCTTATCTGGACAACGGGAGGACGCGATGACGACCACCGAGGCGGACCAGGTCACCCCCGAGACCGTCGAGGCTGTCGGGGCCGTCGAGCCTGCCGACCACGACCACGGCGTGCACGGCTACCACAAGCAGAAGGACGAACACCTCAAGCGGCTCCGCCGGATCGAGGGCCAGATCCGCGGACTCCAGCGGATGGTCGACGAGGACGTCTACTGCATCGACATACTCACGCAGGTCTCGGCGTCGACGAAGGCGCTCCAGTCCTTCGCCCTCCAGCTCCTGGAGGAGCACCTGCGGCACTGCGTCGCCGACGCCGCCGCCAAGGGCGGCGAGGGCATCGACGCGAAGGTCGAGGAGGCCACGAAGGCCATCGCCCGCATGATGCGTACCTGAGCGGTCGGCACGAGACGGCGGGACCGGGACCGTACGGTCAGAGTGCCCGTACGGCCCGCTCGGCCGCGACCCTCAGGATCTCGTCGATCCGGTCGGCGCTGAGGCGCTCCCCGTCCGCGGCGGAGGCCGCGATGATCAGTTCGCCGCACAGTTCGATCTCGGCGAGGGCGACGCAATCCGGGTCTGCGGGCACGGTCGCTGTACCGGGCGGGGCCACGAGCGGTCACCTCTTCCTGCCGGCCTCTGTCTTCCAGGGCTCCCGGCGGTCTCCCAGCGTAGGGAGAGCGCCACACAGCGCGCATGACACGTCCGGACCATTTGACGATGGCCCGAAACACCCGGCCCGCCGCCGCCCGGCTCAGGCCTTGATCTTCCCGGCGTAGATGTCCCGCCGGTCCGGCAGCGTCACCTGGACGCGGACCCCGAAGCCGTACAGCAGGGTGGTCGACGCGACCGCGACCGTACGGCCCTGGTTGCTGAAGCTGAACTGATGGCGGACCTTCCGCAGCCGGCCCTCCGCGTCGAGATACGCGTCGAAGGGCACCGTGTCCTTGGCGAACCCTTTCGCCGCCGCGGCGAGCGCCCCGCGCAGCTGCGGCGAGGCGACGCGCGCGGCGTGGGCGATGTCGGCGACACCGCGGTAGTGGCCGACTTTGACCCCCGCCAGATCGACCTCGCCGAGGTACGTGGCCTCCCGGGCGCCCCGCAGCAGCTCCGCCGCGGCCGCCGGGTCGGTGGCCCCGCCCGTGACGAGGTTCCCGTCGTCGAGGGTGGTGGTGTCGACGCGGACCCACTTGTCGGCGGGCACGCCCGCGCCCCGGTTCTTCATGTAGAGGGCGCCGGGGGTGAGGAGCTCGGTGATCGGCCGGTGCTCGTCGGCGCCGGCGGCGTCCTTGGGCAGCGTCACCTGGAGCCGGCCGGTGCGGCGGCGGAAGTCGTAGCCGCCCTCGCCCCGGATGGTGACCCGGGTCCCGCCCGCGGCCATCTCCATGGAGGTGCTCGCCTTGGCGGTGCCGGCCCTGGTCAGCGCGTCGGGGGCGTTCCGTACGGCCAGCAGGGGGTCCACCGCGGGCTTCTGGTCCTCGGGTGCGGCGCACCCCACGAGCGCCGGTCCCCCGACGAGGGATCCGACCAGGGCGGCGGTGACGGCGAACGCCCCGCTCCCACGACCCTGCGGACGCGCGTACCGCTGCACCACCATCGCCTGCCAACCCCCAACGCCTCACCGCTGTTTGCCCGGGACCCGCACGTCCCCGGTCCCGCGGGCCCGGGGACACCCGCCCCGCATAACGACGGCCCGGGCGAGCCGTCACGCGCAGTACCGTGGTGGTGTGCATGCGCAGTCCTCCCCCCACACGACCACGACGACGGAGCGCGGCTCGTTCGCGCTGGCCAGGTGCAGCTGCGGCTGGTCGGGACCGGCCCGCAGATCGCGGGAGAGAGCCCGTACGGACGCCTCGGAACACCTGCGTACGACGACCGCCCCCGAGTGAGGGTCTGAGCGAGGGGCTCGGCGGAAAGCTGGGCTAGGAGCTGAGCGAGAGTGCTAGGGGCCGGCTAAGCCGCGAGGTCGTTCTGGCCGGCGGCGGCGGCCGGGCCGCCGAGCCGGGGCTCGGGGATGCCGACGGCCTCGGGCCGTCGCGGTTCCGCGGCCCGCCGGGAGCGGACGAGCCGGGCGCCGCGGCCTGAGCGGGCGACGGCGGAGACGACGGGGGTCAGCAGGGCGAGCGCGACGGGGGCGAGGAGCAGCGCCACCGCCGTACCGAGGGCGAAGCCGCCGATCACGTCGGTCGGGTAGTGCACGCCCATGTAGACGCGCGCGAAGCCCTCGGCGAGGGCGAGGCCGATGGCGGCGAGGCCGAACTTCCGGTGGGCGACGAAGAGGCCGACGCCGAGCGCCATCGCCATGGTGGCGTGGTCGCTGACGAACGAGAAGTCGGTCTTGCCCTCGACGAGGACGTCGAGCCCCTCGTGGTCGTTGAACGGCCGGGGGCGCTCGACGAAGCCCCGGATGGGGATGTTGACGAGAAGCGCGATACCGGCGGCCAGCGGGGCCCAGACGAGCCCGGCGACGGCGGAGACGGAGTCCCCGAGGGCGCCGCCGCGGCGGACGCTCCACCAGCACCAGAGCACGACGAGGACCATCCCGAGCATGATCCCGTACTCGCCGACGAACTCCATGACGCGGTCGAACCACGGCGGAGCGGCCTTCGCCAGCCCGTTGATGTCGTAGAGCAGGCTGACATCGGGGTTGGAACCGTCCGATGCGAGTCCAGCCATCTGCGCGGCCCCTTGCTTCTCGTGTCTGTCTTCCCACCCCCGTGGTCAGAGCGTTCGGATCAGGGAACGAACTGCCTGAGGCGCGCGTTCCGCTCTCTCCGGTGGATCATGACGACGTTATCGAAGAGTGACGGTTCACCGCAGCTCAGGGCCAGCGCATGACGGAGAGTTCCGGCCATGTCCCTTACGACCCGACCCCCGCCCGACGGTCCGTCTCCTGTCCCTACGCCTGGGGCAGATGGGTGGGCAGCGCGGCCGCGCCCTCCTTGGTGACCCGGGTCGCACCGAAGTAGTCCGGGGTGTCGATCCGGTCGAAGCGGATGACCGCGCCGGTGCGCGGGGCGTCGATCATGTACCCGCCGCCGACGTAGATGCCGACGTGCCGGATGGCCCGCGAGTTCGTCAGATCGTCGGAGAAGAACACGAGATCGCCGGGGAGGAGCTCGTCCCTGCTCGGGTGCGGCCCGGCGTTGTACTGGTCGTTCGCGACGCGCGGCAGCTCGATGCCGACGGTCAGGTACGCGGCCTGGGTCAGCCCCGAGCAGTCGAACCGGCCGTTCTGCGCGGCCGTGCCCGTACCGCCCCAGAGATACGGGGTGCCCAGCTTCTGCTGGGCGTAGTGGATCGCCCCTGCGGCCTGCCGGGAGGGCTCGACGCGCCCCACCGGCCGGGCGAAGCTCTTCTCCAGGGAGCGGATGATCCGCACGTAGTTCTGGGTCTCGCTGATGGGCGGCACCCCGCCGTGCCTGATGACCCGGTACGCGCCCGCGTTGTAAGCGGCCAGCATGTTGTTCGCCGGGTCACCGGGCACGTTCTTCACGTAGCCGGCGATCTCGCAGTCGTACGAGGCGGCCGAGGGGATCGCGTCCGCCGGGTCCCAGATGTCGCGGTCCCCGTCCCCGTCGCCGTCGATGCCGTGCCCGGCCCAGGTGCCCGGGATGAACTGGGCGATGCCCCGCGCGTCGGCGGGGGAGACGGCCCGCGGGTTCCAGCCGCTCTCCTGGTAGAGCTGTGCGGCGAGCAGGGCGGGGTTGATCGCTGGGCAGAGGTTGCCCCACTTCTGCACGAGCCCTTGGTAGAGGGCGGGGACGGAGCCCTTGGCCAGCCCCACGGTGCCGTTCTTGCCGCTGCCCGCGCCGCCGATGAGACCCGCCGCCGCGGAGTACGTCCCGACGACGAGCAGGGCGACGAAGCTGAGGCAGACCCCGAAGGCCCCGCCGGCCACCAGCCACGCTTTGCCAGCCTTACGCACCGTCAACCACCCCTCGGCTCATGGCAGTACGCCCCGGGGGTCAGTCTAGGGGGTGCCTTGCCGATCGGGCCGGATCAGGGAGCGGCGTCTGGTGCCGTGCATCGCAAGGCGGAGGAGGGAGTCGACGCGGAGCGTTGGTGACCGACGACAACGCGGCGAGGTGCGGCACCAGACGCCGCGAGCCCGGCCCGACCGGCAAGGCACCCCCTAGGCGCCGAGGGGTGCCGCGGGACGGTTGCGCGACGTGCCGTCAGTTCTTCTTGAGCACCTCCACGAGACTGGAGGAGCTGCCGTCCCCGTACCCGGCCTCCACGCCACGCCGGAACAGGTCGACGATCGCGGCCGGCAGGGCGCCGTCCACGCCCGCGTCGGTGACGGTGTGCAGGACGTGCTCGGTGCTGGCGAGGCCCATGGCGAGACGGTCGACGTCACCGTCGTGGTGGCCGACGTCGACCCGGGGCGCGTAGAAGTCGGTGAACCGGTCGAGGTCGAGCGCGTTCCTGGCGTACGGCTGGAGCTCGGTCGCCGTGATGCCGTGCGCGGCGGCGAGGGCGAGGGCCTGCCAGTAGCCCGAGAGCGCCGTCCAGAACATGACCATGTTGAGCTGGTAGAAGAGCGCGGCGAGCCCGGGGTCCTCACCGCGGTAGTCGGTGCCGGTGAGGACGGAGAGCGTGCCGCGGTGGGCCTCGAAGACCTCCCGGGGCCCGCTGTAGAAGGCGGAGGAGGCCGGGTCGCCGACACCGGACGGCGGGACGAGGACACCGCCGGTGAGCTGGACGGCGCCGCGCCCGGTCGCCCAGCCCGCGGCCTCCCGGGCGCGCTGCGGGGTGTCGGAGCTGAGGTTGACCAGGACCCTGCCCGCCAGGACGGCGGGGTCGACCGCGCCGAGCACGGCGTAGAAGGCGTCGTAGTCGGTGAGGCTGAGGACGACGAGCTCGTTGGCGGCGACCGCCTCGGCGGGGCTCGCGGCGAGGACCGCGCCCCGCCGGACGAGCTCGGCGGCACGGCTCGGGGTCCGGTTCCAGAGGGTGACCTCGTACCCCTGGTCGAGATAGGCGCCGGCCATGGCGCGCCCCATGGGTCCGAGGCCGATGACGGTGACGGAAAGTTCGTTCTGCACAGTGATCCCCATCGATAGAAGTTCTAAAACGAACGCTCTACTCACTTACTGAACGAGACCGTACCACGCTCTAAAACGAACGCTCTACTTATTACGCCGACTAGACTCGCCCCATGCAGACCAGCAGCACTCACGACCGGATCGTCGTCGCCGCCGCACGCCTCATCCAGCGCCAGGGATACGTCGGAACGGGCATCAAGCAGATCGCGAAGGAGGCGGACGCCACCCTCGGCTCCGTCTACCACTTCTTCCCCGGCGGCAAGGAAGCCGTCGCGGTCGCGGCCATCGCCCACGGCCGCGAGGAGTTCGCCGACCTGCTGCGCGCCGCCCTGGACGGCGAGGACGGCCCCGCCGAGGCCGTCGACGCCTGCGCGCGCCTCCTGGCCCGCGAACTACGCGCCTCCGGCTGGACCGACGGCTGCCCCGTCACCGCCGCCGCCCTGGAGACCCTCGGCACCGACAGCCCCATCCAGCAGGCCTGCGCCGACGCCCTGCGCGCCTGGCAGAACCTGGTCGCCGACAAGCTCCTCGGCTGCGGATTCCCCTCCCCCGAGGCCCGCGACCTGGCCGCCACCGTCATCAACACGCTCGAAGGCGCGGAAGTGACCGCCCAGGTCACCCGAAGCGAGGACCCCCTCCTCCTGGCGGGCCGTCACCTGTCGCGCCTGATCACCTCGTACGCCTGACGCCCCAAGAGTGCAACAACGACAATCATTGCCCGGAGTCACCCTCCGTGATACACAGAGTGACCATACGCTTCTTCGCATAGAAACCGGCCACACCACCGCAGGTCAAGACGGTCAGACCGGTCAAGTGTGCGGTGATCGGGTAAAGAGAGCCGTCAAGCCGTCACACACGAGCGGTTTCATCAGCGAAGATAGGGCGATGACCCATGCCGTCCGGCAAGGGCACTTAACTACCCAACAGGGGCGGTGAGTTACATGTACCTGGCGGCAGAAAAGGGCGACATCACCACCATCATCGGTGGAATCGCCCCGAACTGGGGGCCTTTCGGCAGCCTGGGCAACGAAGCCAAGATCATGATCGAGGTCGTGATGGCCGTGGCCATCCTGCTCTGCCTCGGCATCGCCATCTGGGGAGCGGCCAAACAGCGCATCGGCGCGACCGCGCTCCGCGACACGTTCAGCGCGGAACAGGGCAAGGGCCTGATCGTCGCCGGCCTCACCGGCGTCTTCATCATCGGATCACTGGGGACGCTGTTCACCATCGTGTACGGGATGGCCGTCTGATCCCCCGTCGGACCCCGTCCCCCTGAGGCCTGCTGATGTCGTGTTTGCGTTCCCTGATGCCCAGCCATGTTGCAGCACTGTCGTACCCGCGAACGAGTGAGGGGGCGTACCCGGCATGAGCCTCGGCGACGAGCACGACGGCTTCGGCGGCGTGGGCGGCTCGGGCCAGACCCGGACCCGCCTGCCCGAGGGCAACAGCGGCGACATCTACGGCGGCGCCCGCCGCCCCGTCCGCAGCTCCCGCTCCCTGATCACGGTCGTGGGCGTGGTGGTCCTCCTCGTCGCCGCGATCGCCTTCGCCAACCGAGGCGGCGGAGACCCGGCAGACGCAACCCCCACAACAGGCACCCCAGCCCAACAGGCCCCCACGGCAGCAACGGGCATCCGCCCGGTGACGGGCAAGAACGGCGAGATCCCCACGGGGTTCGCACGGGACGAACAGGGAGCGCAGAGCGCCGCGACGAACTACGCGGTGGCGCTGGGTTCTGACGGGATGTTCAAGACCTCGACCCGGAACGAGATCGTCCAGGCGATCTACGTGCCCTCCACGGTCACCACCAACCAGAGCGACCTCGGCAAGGTGTACGCCGCCAAAGAGTTCCTGAGCCGGATCGGCCTCCAGGAAGACGGCACCGCGCCTCAAGGAATGACGTTCATCTCCCGCGTCATCCCGGTGGGAGCAAAGGTCGAGAGTTACACCGCCGACAAGGCCACCGTGTCCGTTTGGTACTCGTCCCTGTTCGGGCTGGCCGGTGAAGGCTCCAAGAACCCTGTTTCCGAAGCCTGGTACACCAACTCGTTCGAGCTGCAGTGGGTCGGAGGTGACTGGAAGGTCGCCGGCTTCAGCCAGAAGGACGGACCAGTGCCCGTAGGCCGTGACCAGAGGGCGTCCACGGCACAGGAGATGGCGGACGCCATCGGCCAGTTCGGAGGCTTCACGTATGCCCGGTAAGCGCCTCCCGCGCGGCGTCAGGATCGCTATGGCGCTCGGCGCGGCGCAGACAGCCGTCGTGCTCTTCGCCGGCCGTGCCTTCGCGGCGCCCACCCCCACACCGAGCCCCAGCAACAGCGGCGACCCCTGCGACCTGATTCGTGGCCCCGCAAAGGACTACTGCCAGAACGGCCAGTCCGGCGGCACCGCCCGCCCCGGGCTCGACGACCCCACCACCGCCCTGGACCCCCTCTCCTCCCTCGCCCGCGGCTGCGCCGACGCCGCCATCGCCACCATCGACTACCTCTCCAAGGCCGTCAAAGAAACCGCCGAAGTCGACTTCACCAACCTGGAGTTCCTCGGCCGGTACGCGATCGTCTTCGCCGCCGCCACCTTCCTCACCCTCCTCCTCTGGCTCCTCGCCGTCGCCAAGCGAGCCATCCGCGGCGTCCCCCTCACCACCGCCCTCTCCGAGGCCATCGGCTTCCTCTGGCTGACGGTCCTCGCCTCCGCCTTCACCCCGCTCATCCTCTACACCGTCGTCAACGCCACCGACGCCGTCACCGAGGTCATCGCCTCCGGCACCGGCCAGCAGACCGACGTCTTCTTCGGCAGCTTCAAACAGGCCCTCCAGAAGGGCGACAGCATCGGTGGCGGCCCCATCATGCTGATCATCGTGTCGCTGGTGACCGTCCTCGCCGCCGGCGTCCTCTACCTGGAGCTGTTCCTCCGCGCCGTGATGCTCTACGTCGGCGCCCTCCTCGGCGTCGTCGTCTACTCCGGCCTCGTCGACAAGAACATGTGGGGCCACGTCCGCCGCTGGGCCGGAATCATGATCGCGGTCATCCTCGTCAAGCCGGTCATCGTGATCGTCCTCGGCCTCGCCGGCGCCCTCTCCTCCGGCACCGGCCCCGACTCGTTCTCCGCCGTCGTCTCCGGACTCGCGATCATCCTGCTCGCCATCTTCGCCTCCGGGGTCATCTACCGCTTCGTCCCCGGCTTCGGCGACGAGATCGCCGCCTCCCGCAACAACCGCCTCCACCGCGCCGGCGAGAACACCGCCGCCGCCGTCATCTCCTCACCCGCCTCCCTCGTCTCCCAGGGCATCAAGACCCACAGCACCCGCGACAGCGGAGGCGGCGGCCAGGGCTCCCAGGCCCGCCCCGCCAACCCCCTCGCCGGCGGCGTCGCCGCCCACAGCAGCCGCGGCGGCGACAACCGCGGCGGCGGGGCCACACCCCCGCCCGCACCCCGTAACAGCAGTCCCACCGCGGGCACCCCGCACAGCAACCGCAACTCTGGAGGTGGAGGGCGTTGACGACCCAGTCCCAGCCGGTCGCGCCCCGCCGCACGTATCTCGTCGGCCGCGCCCGGCCCAACGCGATCGTCGGCAAGAACCGTGAGACGGGCGAGATCGCCCTCATCATCGTCGGCGCCTTCCTCGGCATGATGAGCGGACTCCTCGTCCCCCTCCTCCCCCTCCGGATCGCGCTCCTCGCCGGCCTCCCCATGGTCGGCATCGCCGCCGTGTACCTCCCGTACAAGGGCCGCACGTTCTACAAGTGGTTCGAGATCAACCGCAGCTTCAAGCGCATGCTCAAGCGCGGTACGGCCTACCGCTCCGTCGCCGCCGAGTCCGGCACCCGCCTCGACGGCCGCGAGGTCGAGATCGGCCCGCCCCCCGGCATCGGCCGCGTCGGCTGGCTCGCCGCCCCCTTCGGCCCCGACGAGATCGCCGTCCTCCTCCACGCCGACCGCCGCACCGTCACCGCCGCCATCGAGATCGAGGGCCCCGGCGTCGGCCTGCGCGACAGCGAGGACCAGGAAGCCCTCGTCGACCGCTTCGGCACCCTCCTCAAGCACGTCGCCAACGGCGACGGCTTCGTGACCCGCCTCCAGATGCTCGCCCGCACCCTCCCCGCCGACCCCGACGCCCACGCCAAGGACGTCAGCCAGCGCGGCGACACCACGGCCCCCGCCTGGCTCAAGGAGTCGTACGAGCAGCTCCAGTCGATGGTCTCCACCTCCAGCGAGCAGCACCGCGCCTACCTCGTCGCCTGCATGCACTACACACGCGACCTCGCCGCCGAGGCCAACGTCATGGCCCGCGCCGCCCGCCACGCCTCCGGCTCCCGCAAGCTCGACCGCGACGCCGGCCTCGCCGTCGTCATGGCCCGCGAGCTCACCGACATCTGCGCCCGCCTCGCCGAGGCCGACATCCGCGTACGCCAGCCCCTCGGCCAGTCCCGCCTCGCCTCCCTCGTCCACTCCATGTACGACCCGGACCACCCCATCGACCACATCCAGGCCATGACGAAACGAAACGCTTGGCCGGCCGAACTCGACGCGATGGAACCGACGTACCTCCAGGCCAAGACCCGCGAGTCCTCCACCCGCGCCCCCTGGTGCCACGCCACCGCCTGGGTGAAGGAATGGCCCATGACCCCGGTCGGCGTCAACTTCCTCGCCCCGCTCCTCGTCCACACCCCCGACGTCATCCGCACGGTCGCCGTCACCATGGACCTGGAGCCCACCGAGGTCGCCATCGAGCGCATGCTCACCGAGAAGACCAACGACGAGGCCGACGCCAGCCGCGCCGCCAAGATGAACCGCACCATCGACCCCCGCGACATCGCCGCCCACGGCCGGCTCGACCAGCGGGGTGAAGATCTCGCCAGCGGCGCTGCCGGAGTCAACCTCGTCGGGTACATCACGGTGTCGTCGCGTTCACCCGAGGCCCTCGCCCGGGACAAGCGCACGATCAGGGCCTCCGCCGGCAAGTCGTACCTGAAGCTGGAGTGGTGCGACCGCGAGCACCACCGGGCCTTTGTGAACACCCTGCCGTTCGCGACCGGCATCCGCCGCTAAGGCCGAAGGGGCACCGACCGATGCGAGATCCGCTGTCCGTCCTGACCGACGCCTTCACCTCCTTCGTCTTCGGCAAGGTGGAGACGACCCGCCTGCCCGTCCGCACCTCCACCGGACAGGCCCAGGCCGTCTACCTGCCGACCGCCGCCCCCGGCCTCGGCGACTCCGGCGTGATCATCGGCCGCGAGGTCTACAGCGGCAAGGGGTACATCTACGACCCCTTCCAGCTGTACGGGCAGCAGCTCCCCGCCCCGCACTGGCTGGTCCTCGGCGAGTCCGGAAACGGCAAGTCGGCCCTCGAGAAGACGTACGTGCTCCGCCAGCTCCGCTTCCGCGACCGGCAGGTCGTCGTCCTCGACGCCCAGGGCGAGGACGGCGTCGGCGAATGGAACCTCATCGCGCAAGAGCTGGGAATAACCCCCATCCGGCTCGACCCGATGGTCGCCAACGACTCCGGCATCCGCCTCAACCCCCTCGACCCCTCGATCACCACCACGGGACAGCTCGCGCTGCTCCGCACGATCATCGAGGTGGCGATGGGCCACGGCCTCGACGAGCGCTCCGGCTTCGCCCTCAAGGTCGCCCACGCCTTCGTCACCGAGCACACCACCGACCGCCAGCCGATCCTCACCGACATCGTCGAGCAGCTCCGCCACCCCAAGGCCGAGTCGGCGGAGTCCATGAACGTCGACATAGACGACGTACGCGCCTGGGGCCTGGACGTCGCCCTCGTCCTGGACCGGCTGGTCGACGGCGACCTCCGCGGCATGTTCGACGGCCCGACGACCGTCGGCATCGACCTCGACGCGCCCCTCATCGTCTTCGACCTCTCCCACATCGACCGCAACTCCATCGCCATGCCGATCCTCATGGCGATCGTCGGCGTCTGGCTGGAACACACCTGGATCCGCCCCGACCGGAAGAAGCGCATCTTCCTCGTCGAGGAGGCCTGGCACATCATCAACAGCCCCTTCGTGGCCCAGCTGTTCCAACGGCTGCTCAAGTTCGGCCGCCGCCTCGGCCTGTCCTTCGTCGCCGTCGTCCACCACCTCTCCGACGTCGTCGACGGAGCGGCGGCCAAGGAGGCCGCGGCGATCCTCAAGATGGCCTCCACCCGGACCATCTACGCCCAGAAAGCCGACGAGGCACGCAACACGGGCCGGGTCCTCGGCCTGCCACGCTGGGCGGTCGAGATCATCCCCACCCTCACCCCCGGCATCGCGGTCTGGGACGTCAACGGCAACGTGCAGGTGGTCAAACACCTCATCACCGAGCGAGAACGCCCCCTCGTCTACACCGACCGCGCCATGACCGAGTCCTCCATCGCCGACCCGGAACTCGAGTGGGAGACGGAGCAGCGCGCGATCCTCATCGAGCAGCAGATGAACGGCACGACGTCACAGTCGACGGTGGCATAGACACATGGACACGACACGGAAGGGAGGAGGAGGCATCTCCGACGGGCTGCTCCTCAGCCTGTTCGGCCTCCTCCTCTGCCTCACGGTCCTCGTGTGGACGGCGACCGGCCTGGCCGGCCTCCTCTCCCACGGCGCCTGGCCGCAGGACGTCGCCTACACGGGCACCCCGTCGGCCCTGCGCTCCCTGGCCACGGCCCCCACGGACCTCCCGGCGGCCTGGCCCACCACGCCACCGGGACAGCTGTCGGGGTACGGCCTGTTCTGGGGCCTGCTGATCGGCGAGGCGATGATCCTCCTCGTCCTGACGGTCTTCGCCCTGGGCACGATCGCCCGCTGGCGAGCGGTACGGGCGAACAGGAAGGCGGGCGGATACGAGACGCCCCGGGGACGGGTACGCGACAACCGGGAGCCCACGTACGAGGAGTACGAGGAGCCGCCCGTACGCGAGGAGCCCGTACGCAAAGAGCCCGTACGGAAGCCCACCGCCCCGGCCCCCCGACGACCCGCCACGGCGGAGGCACCGGAGCCGACCCCCACCCCGAGCCCGACCCCGGCAACCACCCCGAGCCCGACCCCGGCAACCACCCCGGCACCGCACGCTCCCCCGCCAACCCCCACCGGAACCCCCCGCGCCTTCTACGGCCCCCCGGACGCCCGCCACCCCGTCGCCGTCCAGGCCATCCGCGACGCCGAGGGCCCCGTACTCGTCGTCACCTCCGACCCCACGATCTGGGCGACGACCAAGGACGCGCGCGCCAAACTCGGCCCGGTCCTCGTCCACGACCCTGGCCACCTCTGCGACACCCCGGCCCGACTCCACTGGTCCCCGTCCGAGGACTGCGAGGACCCGGCCGTCGCCCAGCAGCGCGCCGCCGCCCTGCTCGCCCCCGTACGCCCGCACTCCCGCCTCGACGCCGCCACCGCCGAGACCGCCGAAACGCTCCTGCGCTGCTGGCTGCACGCCGCCGCCGTCGACGGCCGCCCCTTCCGCCAGGTCCACCGCTGGGCCCAGGGCGCCGGCGCCCACGAACCCGTACGCATCCTCCGCAGCCACCCCAAGGCCGCCTCCGGTCTCGCCGGCCTCCTCGAATCGGCGCTCACCGCGCACCCCGAAAGCCGCCGCCTCGCCCAGGAACTGACGGCCCGTGCCTTCGCCGCCCTGTCCTCGATCCACATCAGGGAGGCCTGCGTCCCGAATCGAACGGATTCCCTGACGCTCGCATCTTTCCTCCCCGAAGGGGGCACGCTCTACGTGGTGGGCGAACCGATCGAGGACCCCCGGGCCCACCCCGGCGCGATGCCGCTCCTCACGGCCCTCGCCGCAAGCGTGGTCGAGCACGGCCGCCGCATGGCCGCACGGTCATCCGACGGTCGGCTCGACCCACCACTGACGCTCGTCCTCGACGACGTCGCCGCCGTGGCCCCGCTCCCGCACCTCCCGGAGCTCCTCGCCACCGGCCACACCCAGGGCCTCCCGACCCTGGCCCTCATGCGCTCGGCCGAACAGGCCAGATCCCGCTGGCCGGAGGACTCCCTCAGCCACTGAACAGCACCCGGGATCCGGCCGACCGGACCGGCCGGATCAACGGGCCGATCAGACCGGCCGCAGCAGCTCGTGCTCCAGCTCGTTCGCGACCTCACTGCCGTGCAGGGCGACCCGCTCCCCGGTGGGCACGTATCCGAGCCGCCGGTACACGGCCCGCGCCCGCGTGTTCTCGGCGTGCACGTACAACCGCGCACGCTCGATCCGCGGCTCCTCCAGCGACCAGGACCACTCCGCCGCCGCCTCGAACAGCGCGTCGATCACCCCGGTGCCGCGCGCCTCGTCCCGGACGAACACCCCCACGACATGCGTCTGCTCGACCTCGGGGACATCCCCGAAGAACGACTCCGTCCCGGCCCGCTCCACCAGCACCGACACCGTGCCCACCCAACGCCCGTCCGGCGCCTCTGCGACGAACTGGCGCACGGCGCCCGGCCCGTCCTCGGCGGCCCCGGCGGCCCGCTCCTGCCAGAACGAGTCCGGGCGCCCCAAGGCGGTCTCGTACGTCTCGAGAAAGGCGAGGTGCGCGACAGGATCCTGGAGGGCCGCCAGCCGGAGCTCGCGGATCCGCTGCCACTCGTCGGCGCGGACGGCACGTACTGAATAGTCCATGAGGCAGATCCTCCCCACGGCCCCACCCTGCCGACAAGGGCTTTTGTACGTCGTCGTACCCCGGTACTACACGGCCGCCGCCGCTCCCTCCCCCGGTCGGACGAACGACCCCCGCCCGCTCCCTACCGTCGGAGGCATGATCCGAGCAGAGAACCTCACCAAGAGGTACGGGGACACCACCGTCGTCCAGGACCTCAGCTTCACCGTCCGCCCCGGCACCGTCACCGGCTTCCTCGGCCCCAACGGCGCCGGCAAATCCACCACCCTCCGCATGATCCTCGGCCTCGACGCCCCCACCAGAGGCAGCGCCACGATCGACGGCCGCCCCTACGCCGACCACCACGCCCCACTCACCCAGGTCGGCGCCCTCCTCGAAGCCCGCTCCCTGCACCCGGGCCGCTCCGCGTACCACCACCTCATGGCCCTCGCCCACACCCACGGCATCCCCCACGCGCGCGTGGACCGGGTCCTCGCCCTCACCGGCCTCACCCACGTCGCCCGCAAGCGCGTGAAGGGCTTCTCCCTCGGCATGGGCCAGCGCCTCGGCATCGCCGCCGCGCTCCTCGGCGACCCGGCCACCGTCGTCCTCGACGAACCGGTCAACGGCCTCGACCCCGAGGGCGTCCTCTGGATCCGCACCCTCCTCAGGTCCCTCGCCGCCGAAGGCCGCACCGTCCTCGTCTCCTCCCACCTCATGAGCGAGATGGCCCTCACCGCCGACCACCTGATCGTCATCGGCAAGGGCCGCCTCCTCGCCGACACCACGGTCGACGAGCTCGTACGGACCTCAGGCGGCGCCTCGGTCAAGGTCGTCACCCCGGAGCGCGACCGCCTCCAACAAATCCTCCCGAGCGCGCACTTCACCGCGGAAGGCCCCGACACCCTCCTCGTCACCGGCCTGGAGGCCCCGGAGATCGGCCGCACGGCCACCGCCCACGGCCTCCCCCTCCACGAACTCACCCCCCAGGCCGCCTCCCTGGAACAGGCGTTCATGGACCTCACCCGCGACTCCGTCGAATACCAGGGAGCCCCCGCATGACAACCACCGCGACCACCCCGCCCCCGTCCTACGGCCTGACCCCCGCCCGAGTCCTCCGCTCCGAATGGCACAAGCTCCGGACCGTCCGCTCCACCTGGATCACCGGAGGAACGGCCGTTGCCTTCGTCCTCGGCGTCGGCATCCTCATGGGCGCCACCTACACCTCCGACGGCGGCGACTCCGACGTCGACACCGTCGTCCTCACCCTCTACGGCTCCCAGCTCGGCGCCATCGCCCTCGCCGTCCTCGGCATCCTCGTCACCGCCGGCGAGTACGCGACGGGCATGGTCCGCGCCACGCTCACCGCCGTCCCGCGCCGCCTCCCCGTCCTGTGGGCGAAGGCGGCCGTCTACACCGCCACGGTCTACGCCCTCTCCCTCGTCACCGCCGTCCTCACCTTCCTCACCGCCCAGGTCTTCCTCTCCGACACCGACCAGGCCGCCTCCCTCACCGACGACGGCGTCCTGACCGCGATCGCCGGCAACGCCGCGGGCGTCACACTCCTCGGAGTCATCGCCCTCGGCCTCGGCGCCGGCCTGCGCTCCGTACCGGGCGCGATCGGCGCGTTCGTCGGCGGAGTCATGATCGTCCCCGAGATCCTCGGAATGCTCCCGTACGAGGCGATGGACACGGCCATCCGGTACTTCCCCACCCAGGCGGCCGGAGCCCTCGGTTCCGCAACCCCGATGCCCGGCGCGGCCACGCCCGGCGCCGCACTCCTCGCCCTGGTCCTCTGGGCGACGGCGGCACTCGCGATCCCCGCACTGTTGCTCAAGCACCGGGACGTATGAGGAAGATGAGCAGGTGACCAAGGCCGAGACGAACGAGCCGACGGGCCTGAGCAGGTACCTCCAGCGCCTGCTGGCCCGGGTACGGGCCTTCGACGCCCGACGCCCCGCGCTGTGGGACGCCACCCTGACGCTCCTCTGGACGGTCGCGGCGCTCGTGGACGCGGCCGGCGGCTGGCGGAACACCGCCCGCGACCCGTCCGTCCCCGACTGGCTCGTGTTCACCCTGAGCCTGGCCCTCGCCCTGCCGCTCTACTGGCGCCGCAGCCGGCCCATGACGGCCCTCGCCGTCATGGCCTGCGCGGCGCTCGTCAGCGAAGGCACCGGAGCCTTCCTCCAGGCCGGCTACCTCCAGATGCTCCCGGTCTTCCACCTCGCGCTCACCCGCCCGCCCCGCGCGCTCCTCGGGGCCCTCGCCCTCCTCCTGCCGCCGCTCGTCACGGGCGCGATCCGCTTCCCCCAGGAGACCTGGGACCAGCGCGTCATCCCCACCCTGTGGGGGTACGCCCTCGTCGCCCTCCTCGGCATCGTGGTCCGCTCCCGCAGGGACCACACCGCGGGGCTCGTCGACCGGGCCCGCCGCCTGGAGATCGAACGCGACCAGGAGGTCCGGCTCGCCGCCGCCGCCGAACGCACCCGGATCGCCCGCGAGATGCACGACATCATCGGCCACAACCTCTCGGTCATCACCGGTCTCGCGGACGGCGGCCGGTACGCGGCGGCCAAGAGCCCCGAGCGCGCCGCCCAGGCCCTCGACGCCATCGGTACGACGAGCCGCCAGGCCCTCGACGACCTCCGCCGCCTCCTCGGCGTCCTCCGCGACGACGAACAGGAAGCGATCCGCGACCCCCAGCCCACTCTCGCCGACCTGGACGCCCTCCTCACCGGCGTACGGAAGGCGGGCCTGTCGGTCCAGCTCGACCTCCACGACGAGCCGACCCCCCAACCCCTCGCGCCGGGAGCCCAGCTGACGGTCTACCGGGTGATCCAGGAAGCCCTGACGAACACCCTCAAACACGCGGGCCCGTCGGCAAGGGCGACCCTCCTGCTGGCCTACACCCCGAAAGAACTCCTGGTAGAGGTAACCGACACAGGCACGAAGAAGCCTCCCGCCCTCGACCAGGTCCAAGGCCAAGGCCAAGGCCTCACAGGCATGCGCGAACGCGCCGCCCTCTACGACGGCCGACTCACCTGCGGCCCCCTGCCGGCCGGCGGCTGGCACGTCCGTCTCCGACTCCCCCTGGAGGACTCCCCCTCGTGACGACCGTACTCATCGCGGACGACCAGCCGATGCAGCGCTTCGGCTTCCGCATGCTGTTGGAGAGCCAGGACGACATGACGGTCGTCGGCGAGGCGTCGAACGGCACCGAGGCGATCCGCCTGGTCGACCGCCACCACCCCGACGTCGTCCTGATGGACATCCGGATGCCCGGCCTGGACGGCATCGAGGCCACCCGCCGCATCGTCACGACGGGCGCCCGCACCCGCATCCTGATCGTCACGACCTTCGACCTCGACGAGTACGCGTACGAGGGCCTGCGCGCCGGCGCGAGCGGCTTCCTCGTGAAGGACGCCCAGCCGGAGGAGCTCCTCGCCGGCATCCGCGCGGTCGCGAGCGGCGACGCGGTCGTCGCCCCGAGCCTGACGCGCCGTCTCCTGGACACCTACGTCCACCACCTGCCGCAGCCGACCGAGGCGACAACCCCGCCCCGGGAGGACCCGCGCCTCTCCTCCCTCACGGAACGGGAACGCGAGATCCTCACGGTCGTCGGCCAGGGCTGGACGAACACGGAGATCGCCGAACGCCTCCATCTCGCGGAGTCCACGGTGAAGACCCACATCGGCCGCATCCTCGCGAAGACGGGCGCCCGCGACCGCGTCCAGGCGGTCATCCTGGCCTACGACACCCAACTGGTCGCGCCGGCCTGACGGCCGAATTTCTCCAGGCATTTCTGCCCCTGAACGCAGAAAAGCCCCGCACCATAAGGTGCGGGGCTTTCCCACAATGATTGTTCGGCGGCGTCCTACTCTCCCACAGGGTCCCCCCTGCAGTACCATCGGCGCTGAAAGGCTTAGCTTCCGGGTTCGGAATGTAACCGGGCG
>NZ_JBSGTX010000043.1:0-71412 GCF_053607625.1 Streptomyces sp. NPDC055103 | reverse complement strand
CTCCGGCGGCGGCCGGAGCCGGTGGCTGGCCGCCGCCCCCGCCGGCCGTACCGGCCTGGGGCGCCCCGCTCCCGCCCGTACCCCTCGCTCCCCAGGCGCCCCGCAAGCGGACCGGCGGCCTCGTGGCGGCGGTCCTCGTCGCGGCGCTCGTCGCGGGCGGTGTCGGCGGCGGCATCGGCTACTGGGCGGCCCAGCGCGGCGGCGACGGCATCGGCTCGACCACGGTCACCTCGGGCGAGGCTCCGGCGTCGTTCAAGCGCGACCCGGGGACGGTCGCCGCGGTCGCGGCGAAGGCGCTGCCGAGCGTGGTCACGATCCAGGCGAAGTCCGGCGGGGCGCAGGGCGAGAGCGAGGGCGGCACGGGCACCGGCTTCGTGTACGACCAGGAGGGCCACATCGTCACCAACAACCACGTGGTGGCGTCGGCGGCGGAAGGCGGCACGCTCTCCGTGACCTTCTCCGACGGCAAGACGTACGACGCGGAGGTCGTCGGCCGGGCCCAGGGCTACGACGTGGCCGTCCTGAAGCTGAAGAGCGCTCCGAAGGGGCTGAAGCCGCTGCCTCTCGGCAACTCCGACCAGGTGGCGGTCGGCGACTCGACGATCGCGATCGGCGCGCCCTTCGGTCTGTCGAACACGGTGACGACGGGCATCATCAGCGCCAAGAACCGCCCGGTCGCCTCGGGTGACGGCTCGGGCGGCGGCAACTCGTACATGAGTGCCCTGCAGACCGACGCCTCGATCAACCCGGGCAACTCCGGCGGCCCGCTGCTCGACGCGAGCGGCGCGGTCATCGGCATCAACTCGGCGATCCAGTCCACCGGAAGCGGCTTCGGCCAGTCCCAGGCGGGCTCGATCGGCCTCGGCTTCGCGATCCCGGTCAACCAGGCGAACAACGTCGCCCAGCAGCTGATCAAGACGGGCAAGCCGGTCTACCCGGTGATCGGCGCGACCGTGAACATGACGGAGCAGGGCCAGGGCGCGACGATCGCGTCCCAGGGCACCGGCGGTACGGCCTCGGTCACGCCGAACGGCCCGGCGGCGAAGGCGGGCCTCAAGGCCGGCGACGTGATCACGGGCTTCGGAGGCCACGCGATCGACAGCGGCCCGACGCTCATCAGCGAGATCTGGACCCACAAGCCGGGCGACTCGGTCAAGATCACCTACGAACGTGACGGGAAGGCGTCCACGGCCACCGTCACCCTCGGCGAACGCACGGGCGACAGCTAGGGAAAAAGGGGGAGGGGAGCACCGGCATCAGGTGCTCCCCTCCCCCTTTTCCGTCGTCATGCGCGATGCGTCACGACCACCGCGGCCCGTCGGAGGAAGACGAGGAGGAAGACGAGGAGGAAGACGAGGAGGAAGCGAGGACGAGGACGAGTAAGACGAAGACGAAGAGGAAGAGGAAGACGAGGAGAGGGTCTCGGCCTTCGTCTCCCACGAGTACGTTCCCCCGCCCTCCATCCCGATGTCCCCGATGTCGATCCGGGACGCGCCGAACTCGCCACCCTGGGTGCCCTGGGTCCCCGGAGCGCCCCTCCAGTGCGTGCGCCGGCGCGGCTCGTCGTCGCCCATGACGACACTGGCGTCGAGGCTGGCGAGGAAGCCGCGGATCGAGACGGCCGCCCACAGCGCGGCGGTCGCCGCGACGACGGCGATGACCACGGACAGGACGACGACGGCGGGGGAGTAGTAGACCTGCCCGTTCATCCGCATGGCCGCCATGCCCAGGTAGTGCATGCCGGCGACACCGAGCCGATCGGGGTCTCCCGCACCTGGAAGCCGAGCATGGCGATGAAGTGCATCGTCCAGATGCCGCACCCGATCGAGGCCGCGCCGAGCGCCAGCCAACCGGGCTTCCGCCCAAGGTCGGTACTGAGCGATCTGACCGTGCAGCGCAGGCCCAGGGCGCTTCCCAGGCAGGCCATCACATAACCCACCAGGGGTGTGATCATGCCGTAGCTGAAGCCGTCGATCGTGCCGTGCACCCTGCAACCCTTCGGGAATCGCGCGACGCACGCCGCGAAACCCATATGTGGAGATCTTGTGAACAAGGGACTCTGATCCAGCCCCCTCCCCGGCCGACCCGGCCCCACCCGCTCCCCAGCCGGTACGCTGTAGCCCGCTCCACCCCAGGTGGGCCGGGGCGAGGGTGGGTTGCCCGAGCGGCCTAAGGGAACGGTCTTGAAAACCGTCGTGGCAGCGATGTCACCGTGGGTTCAAATCCCACACCCACCGCAGCGGATCAGCGGTTCTGCTGATCGAAAGGGGCGTCTCTCACGAGGCGCCCCTTTCGCATGGGCAGGGCGTCGGGGAGGGCGCGACGACTGGCGTCGGTACGGCGACGGCGCCCCCGCGTAGGGTCCGGGGCCGGGAAACCAACCGTGGGAAGGGACTCTTGGCATGGTGCGGATCGTGCTCGTTCAGGGTGACATCACCGCCGAGGCGGCGGACGCCGTGGTCAACGCCGCGAACTCGTCGCTCCTCGGGGGTGGTGGTGTCGACGGGGCCATCCACCGGAAGGGCGGGCCGGAGATCCTCGCCGCCTGCCAGGACCTCCGGCGCTCCCACTACGGCAAGGGCCTGCCGACGGGCCGCGCCGTGGCGACCACCGCGGGGCGGCTGCCGGCCCGGCACGTGATCCACACCGTGGGGCCGGTCTGGTCGCCGGACGAGGACCGGTCGTCGCTGCTGGCCTCCTGCTATCGAGAATCCCTCCGGGTCGCCGACGAGCTGGGGGACCACACGGTCGCGTTCCCGGCCATCTCCACCGGGATCTACGGCTGGCCGATGGACGACGGGGCCCGGATCGCCGTGGAGACCGTACGGGCCGCCCGTACCGAGGTGGAGGAAGTGCGGTTCGTACTGTTCGACGCGGGGGCGTACGCGGCCTTCGAGGCGGCGGTCGGCAGGCCGGACCTCTCGTAGAGCAGGCGAACATCTCTGCCCGAGCGGTCAATTCGTTCGAATTCCTCGCTCTCGGGACGCGCCGAGCCGTCTTTCCGAGAGAAGGATTGGCGGAAAATCTGCCGGAACGCTTCCTCCCTTACCGCGCACGGATTCTCCTGGTCGCGCATCCTTCTTCGACCGGTTGAGCTGCGCCGTTCTCGCTTCGCCGGGGTTTATCAGTCTGTCCTCACGCTTGCGGGGGAATAAGCCGCTCCGGGGTGGTTCGACGGGGATTCGGTGGGCAACTCTGGAGTCGCGACGTCGAGCACAACGACCGAGGCGGTCGGCCAACTGCCCAGGTCATGGCTGTAGTTCAGAGAAGTTCTCGAAGCAGTTCCGTGCAAAGCATCAGTTTCAGTTCCCGGAGGAACAGACATGGCAAGCATCCGTACCGCCCGCGTCCTCGCCGCTGCCGCCGCCCTGCCCCTCGCCGCCGCGCTCTTCACCGGGGTGGCCCAGGCCGACAACGGTGGGTTCGCGGACGACGGATCGAACACGAGCGTCGCCACGATCATCGGCAGTGGTGTGGGTGGGGACAACAACGGAAACTCGACCACCACGCAGCAGGTGGCGACCGGTTCCGGTGCCTCCAACCAGAACAACACGGCCAGCGTGAACGGCTCCGCGTTCACCCACATCAACCAGTCGAACGCGGTGGTGAACTTCTACCCGTGGTGGTAGTCGGCAGCAGCACGGGAGCCGGCCCGACGGGGGGCGTGACCGCGGTGTGAACAACGGCCTGTACGCCGGTACTTCGGTACCGGCGTGCGGGCCGTCCCGCATCTCCGCGCCCGGCGCGTGCGGTCGCCGACCTTGACAGGGGTCCTAAACCTGACGGACAGTCAGAAACCTCAGTCGTCCCACGGGAGGCCGTCGCCGTGCACCTCGCCCCGACCGAGCGGCAGCTGCGGCTGCGCGCCGAACTCCGCGCGTACTTCCGCGAGGTGATGCCCGACGGCCCGCCTCCCCCCGACGACGCCGCCGCCCAGCGTCGGCTGCTCCGTCGGATCGGGTCCGACGGGCTGCTGGGCCTCGGCTGGCCCGAGGAGTACGGCGGTCAGGGGCGCGGCCCCGACGAGCAGTTCGTCTTCTTCGACGAGGCCTACCGGGCGGGCGCCCCCGTGTCCATGGTCACGCTCAATACCGTCGGCCCCACCCTCATGCGGTACGGGACCGACGAGCAGAAGACCTACTTCCTGCCCCGGATCCTGCGCGGCGAGATCGTCTTCGCCATCGGCTACAGCGAGCCCGAGGCCGGCACGGACCTCGCCTCCCTGCGGACCCGGGCGGTACGGGACGGGTCCGCGGCCGGCGGCGGGGCCGGGGCCGCGGCCGGGGGCGGGGACGGTGGCCCGAGTGGGGGAGCGGGGGGCGGCGGGGCGGACTGGCTGATCGACGGGCAGAAGATCTTCACCTCCAACGCCCAGAACGCCGACTGGATCTGGCTCGCCTGCCGCACCGACCCCGACGCGCCGCCGCACCGGGGTATCTCCATCGTCCTCGTCCCCACCGACGCGCCCGGTTTCTCCTGGACCCCGATCGCGACCGTCGGCGGGCTGACGACGACCGCCACCTACTACGACGGGATCCGGGTCCCCGCCGGGAACCTCGTCGGTCCGGAGCACGGCGGCTGGGGGCTGATCACCGAGCAGCTCAACCACGAGCGGGTCGCGCTCGCCGCGATCGGCATGCAGGCCGAGGACTTCTTCGCCGCGGCGCTCGACCGGGCGCGTACCCCCGATCCAGTGACGGGCAGGCGTCGTGTTGACGAGCCGTGGATTCGGATCCGGGCTGCCGAAGCGCATGCCCGGCTGGCGGCGACACGCCTGCTGAACTGGCGTTTGGTGGGCGACGTGGGGGCCGGCCGGCTGGCCCCGGGGGACGCGAGCGGCGTGAAGTTCGCGGGAACCGAATCGGCGGTCGAGGTGTATCGAATATGTCAGGAGATCGCGGGCGGGGCGGGGACGGTGCGAGCGGGGTCGCCAGGGGAGTTCGACGGCGGCGAGCTGGAGCGCATGAACCGGGCCGCGCAGATCAACACCTTCGGGGGAGGGGTGAGCGAGGTGCAGCGCGAGATCGTCGCGAGGATGCGGCTCGGCATGAAGGGGAGGGGGCGGCGATGAGCGGTACGGAGACGGCACCGGGCACGCCGCCGGACGAGTTCCACGAGCGGCTCGCCGTCTACGAGGGGCGGTCCGCCGCCACCGCCGGGATCGGCAAGGATCCGGTCAACCTGCCCATGATCCGGCACTGGTGTGAGGCCATGGGCGACGCCCATCCGGCGTACGAGGGGCCGGGGGCGGTCGCGCCGCCCACCATGCTCCAGGCGTGGACCATGGGCGGCCTCTCCGGGCACGCGGACCGCTCCGTGGCGTACGAGGAGCTGTCCGCGCTCCTCGACGGCGCCGGATACACCTCGGTCGTCGCGACCGACTGCGAGCAGGAGTACCTCCGTCCGCTGCGGCCGGGGGACGTGATCACCTTCGATGCCGTCATCGAGTCCGTGTCGCCGCGCAAGACGACCAAGCTCGGGACCGGGCACTTCGTCACGACCCGGATGGACGTCCTGGCGGACGGCGAGCTCGCGGGCACCCACCGCTTCCGGATCCTCAAGTACGCGCCTGCCGGACGCCCCCCGAAGCCCGACGACCGGCGGACCTCGGAGCCCGTGGCAGAACCTCCCAGGCAGACGTCGGAGCCTGCCGCCCCGGCGGCCCCGAGGCCGCGGCGGCCCCGCCCGGTCGTCAACCGGGACAACGCCGGATTCTGGGAGGGCGTGGCCGAGCACCGGCTGCTCATCCAGCGCTGCGGCGCCTGCGCGAGTCTGCGCTTCCCCTGGCTGCCGGGGTGCGCCGAGTGCGGTTCGCCGGAGTGGGACACGGTCGAGGCGAGCGGAGAAGCGACCGTGTACTCGTACGTGGTGATGCACCACCCGCCCTTCCCGGCCTTCGACCCTCCGTACGCGGTCGGGCTGATCGAACTGGCCGAGGGCGTACGGATGGTCAGCAACGTGGTGGGCGTGCCGTACGACAAGGTCCGGATCGGGATGCCGGTGCGGCTGGAGTTCCTGCGGGTCGACGACGAGCTGGAGCTCCCCGTCTTCCGCGCGGGAGGGGAGGGCTGACATGGACTTCACCCCCACCGAGGAGCAGGAGGCCGCCCGGGAACTGGCCGCGCGGATCTTCGGCGACCTCGCCACCCACGAGCGGCTCGCGGCCGCCGGCACCGGCAGCGACGCCGAGCTGTGGAAGGCCCTCTGCGCGGCCGGTCTCCCCGGCGCCGTCGAGGACACCGGGCTGCTCGGCCTCGTCCTCCTCCTGGAGGAGCAGGGACGCAGGACCGCGCAGGTACCGTTCGCCGCGACCTGCGTGTACGGGATCCTCGCCGTCGCCCGGCACGGCACCGACGAGCAGCGCGCCCGGCTCCTGCCGGGCCTCCGCGACGGGACGACGGTGGTGACGGGCGCCTTCCCCGCGACCGGCGGCGTCACGGCGACCGGATCGGTCCCCGCGACCGGTGGGGTGGCGGCGCAGGAGGGGCGGCTCAGCGGGACCGTCGACTGGGTGCCGTGGCTGAGGGACGCCACGCATGTCCTCGTCCCGGACGCGGAGCGCGGACTGTGGCTCGTCCGCACCGAGGACGCGGCCCGGACCGAGGCCGTCGAGCTCACCGCGCCCTGGTCCGCCGGGCGGCTCGTACTCGACGGCACGGCGGGGGAGCGACTGGGGACCGATTCGGGCTCCGGCGCCGGCTCCGGCCCTGGCTCCGGTCCCGACTCGGGCCCTGGCTCCGGTCCCGGCTCGGGCCCCGGCTCCGGTCCCAGCTCCGGTCCCGGCTACGAACCCGCCCCCGCCGCCTCCGCCCGCCCCGGCGCCTACGCGGACGTGCTGGTCGCCGCCCGGGTCGCCTTCGCCGGGCTTCAGGCCGGGGTGTGCGCGGGGTCCCTCGCCAGGGCCGTCGAGTACGCCTCCGTACGGGAGCAGTTCGGGCGCCCGCTCTCCACCCACCAGGCGGTCCAGCTGCGTGCCGCCGACGCCCACATGGACATCGAGGCCATCCGGGTCACGTCCTACGAGGCGGCCTGGCGGTACGACGAGGGGCTGGACGCCACCGAAGCGGCGCTGACCGCGGCCTGGTGGGCGTCCGAGGCGGGCAAGCGGGTCGTGCACACCGGACAGCACCTCCACGGCGGCATGGGCGCCGACCTCGACCACCCCGTCCACCGGCACTTCCTGTGGGGCCGCCAGCTCGACGCCTATCTGGGCAGCGGCACCGAACTCCTCGCCGAACTCGGCGACCTGCTCGCGAAGGGAGACCCGTCATGAAGCCCGGAGAAGAGCTGCCGCCGCTGACGATCCCGGTCACCCGCACCCTGATCGTCGCCGGGGCCGTGGCCTCCCGCGACTACCAGGACGTGCACCACGACGCCGAACTGGCCCGGGAGAAGGGCTCCCCGGACATCTTCATGAACATCCTCACGACCAACGGGCTCGTCGGCCGGTACATCACCGACCACTTCGGCCCCCGGGCGGTCCTCCGCAGGGTCGCGATCCGGCTCGGCGCCCCCAACTACCCCGGGGACACGATGACCCTGACCGGGACGGTCACCGAGGTGGCCGACGACACGGCCACGGTCCGCGTCGTCGGGGCCAACGGCCTGGGTCACCACGTCACCGGGACGGTCACCGTGGAGGTGGCGCGATGAGCGTCCGCACCAGGGACAGCCTCGGCGGGCGGGCGGCGGTCGTCGGCATCGGGGCGACGGAGTTCTCCAAGGACTCGGGCCGCAGCGAGCTCTCCCTCGCCGTCGAAGCGGTACGGGCCGCCCTCGACGACGCCGGACTGACCCCGGGCGACGTCGACGGCCTGGTCACCTTCACCATGGACACCAACCCCGAGATCACCGTCGCCCAGGCCGCCGGAATCGGCGAGCTGTCCTTCTTCTCCCGCGTCCATTACGGGGGCGGGGCCGCCTGCGCCACTGTCCAGCAGGCCGCGCTCGCCGTCGCGAGCGGGGTCGCCGAAGTCGTCGTCTGCTACCGGGCGTTCAACGAGCGGTCCGGGCGCCGCTTCGGCTCCGGCGTCCAGCAGCGCGAGCCGTCCGCCGAGGGCGCCGCGCTCGGCTGGCAGCTCCCCTTCGGGCTGCTCACCCCGGCCTCCTGGGTCGCCATGGCCGCCCAGCGGTACCTCCACACCTACGGGCTGACCCCGGACGCCTTCGGCCACGTCGCCGTGACCGACCGGCGGCACGCGGCCCGCAACCCCGCCGCGTACTTCCGCGGGAAGCCGATCACCCTCGCCGACCACGCCGCCTCCCGCTGGATCGTCGAGCCGCTGCGGCTCCTCGACTGCTGCCAGGAGACCGACGGCGGCCAGGCGATCGTCGTCACCTCCGTCGAGCGCGCCCGCGATCTGCCCCGGCTGCCCGCCGTGATCCTGGCGGCGGCGCAGGGCGCCGGGCGTAAGCAGGAGGCCATGACCAGCTTCTACCGGGACGAGTTGACCGGGCTGCCCGAGATGGGCGTGGTCGCCCGGCAGCTCTGGAGGACGGCGGGCCTCACGCCGGACGACATCGACGTGGCCATCCTCTACGACCACTTCACGCCGTTCGTACTGATGCAGTTGGAGGAGTTCGGCTTCTGCGGCCCCGGGGAGGCGGCGGACTTCGTCGCGGCTGACGCCATTCCGCTGAACACCCATGGAGGGCAGCTCGGCGAGGCCTATCTGCACGGCATGAACGGCATCGCGGAGGCGGTGCGGCAACTGCGCGGCACCTCCGTGAACCAGATACCCGGCGCGGCCCGGACTCTGGTCACGGCGGGCACGGGGGTTCCCACGTCCGGGTTGATCCTGGGCGCGGACGGCTGACGCGAAGGCTCCAGGGGTGGCCGGGCGGGGCGGGCGGCTCTTCACTCGCGCCATGAGCACAAACGCACCACCCTCGCCGTCCCGGTCCCGGTCCCGGTCACAGTCCCGGTCTCGGTCGCTGCCCCTGTCACCGTCCCTGTCACCGACTCCCGTACCGCCCCAGCCTTCGCCCGTCCGCCCGCCGCACGCACGGCCCGTGCCGCCTCCCGGGGCGCGGACCGTGATCACGGCCCTGATGGCGGCGGCGGTGGCCGGCGCGGCCCTCCTCACGGGCCCGGCCTCGGCAGTGGCCCCGGTCCCGGCCGCCCCGGCCTCGACGGCCCCCGTCTTGGCCGCGCCCGCCGTCGGCGGACCCGCCACCCTCGTCGGCGCGCCCGCCGTCATCAGCGCGCCCGCCGTGACCGGCGAACCCTCCGTCACCGGCGAACCGTCCGTCGTCCGCGCGCCCGGGGCCGGGCCGGCGCCGCGCTTCGCGGGCAAGGCCTTCGACACCTGCGAGGCGCCGTCCCTCGCGGTGATGAAGGCCTGGCTCAGATCCCCGTACCGGGCCGTCGGGGTCTACATCGGCGGCCGGGGGAGGGGCTGCCCCACCCAGAAGGAGCTGAACCCCACCTGGATCGCCTCCGCCCACGCCATGGGCTGGCGGCTGCTGCCGCTCTTCGTCGGCTCCCAGGCGCCGTGCGTCCACGCCGCCGCGAAGCGGCCGTACGCGATCGGCGCGAGCCCCTGGAGCCAGGGTGTCCAGGAGGCGGGCGAGGCGGTGCGGGCGGCGCGGGCCCTGGGGATCGGCACGAGCAGCCCGCTCTACCTGGACATCGAGGCCTTCCGGGTGGAGGACACGCGCTGCGCCGCCACCACCCTGTCCTTCGTCCGCGCCTGGAACCGCGAGGTGCGGCGCCTCGGCTATCTGCCCGGCTACTACAGCAGCGCGGAGACCGGGATCCGGCACATCGAGGGCGCGCGGAAGGCGGGCACGAAGGACCTGCCGTCCGTGCTGTGGTTCGCGCGCTGGCGGGGCGCGCCCGCGCTGTACGCGGAGGCGTCGCTGCACCCCCAGGCCTGGATGCCGCACGCCCGGATCCATCAGTACGCGGGAAACGTCGCCGAGTCGTACGGAGGGCGCCGGATGCTGATCGACCGCAGCGCGGTGGACGCGCCGGTCGCCCGCGTCACGAAGGCGGGCACCTGACCGACCGATGACCGACCGACCGAACGACCGACCGCACGGAAGGACCTCACCCTCCCCGGAGCACCACAACCTCTCCGGAGCACCGCAACCTCCCTGATGCCCCTCGACCGCTCCGACGCCCCTCAACCTCGCCCCGACCCTGGTTCGACCCGGTCTCGACCCTGACCCCGCCGGCGGGGCGACTCCACCCAGAGGAGGTCTGGGCGTCGCCGTTCCTCCAACCTGAGGCGGACCCCGGTTCGGGACCTGGGGCCGATCCGCCGGGCGCGGTCCGCTTCTAGCGTGGAGTCATGACTCCGCCACCCTCTGGCCCCGTCTGCACCGGCGCCTCGAAGGCCGCCCTCGGCCACGTGCCGTACCCGTCGTTCTCCTCGTACGTACGGGCGCGTGGTCCCGTGCTGCTGCGGACGGCGCGCTCCCTGACCGCCAACCCCTGCGACGCCGAGGACCTCCTCCAGACCGCGCTCGCCAAGACCTTCATGGCCTGGGAGCGCATCGAGGACCACCGCGCCCTGGACGGCTACGTCCGGCGCGCGCTGCTGAACACCCGTACGTCGCAGTGGCGCAAGCGCAAGGTCGACGAGTTCGTCTGCGAGGAGCTGCCGGAGCCGACCGGCCTCCCGGAGCCCGACCCGGCCGACCGCCAGGTGCTGCACGACGCGATGTGGCGCGCGGTGATGAAGCTGCCGGAGCGGCAGCGTCAGATGGTGGTCCTGCGGTACTACGAGGACCTCAGCGAGGTGCAGACCGCCGAGGTGCTCGGCGTCTCCGTCGGCACGGTCAAGAGTGCGGTGTCCCGGGCGCTCGGCAAGCTTCGCGAGGACCCGGAGCTGACCCCCGTACGGTGAGAAGCCGCCGAGAAGCCGGTGCGGATCCCGTGCTGACCCGGTGCGGAAGTGCGGGAAGAGCGACTCCCACCAGTGATCACTGGCAATTTACGTACTCCCGGGTAGTGACATACCGCGTGGTATGTGCGCAGAATCTCCACACCCTTTCTGCCACGTAGCGCCCACCGGGAGGACGCCCCGTGTACAGCACCATGCAGGACGTACAGCTGACCGTGAGCCGCATCCTCAAGCACGGGATGACGATCCACGGAAAGTCCACCATCACCACCTGGACGGGCGAGCCCGAGCCGCACCGCCGCACGTTCGCGGAGGCCGGAGCCCGCGCGCACCAGCTGGCCAACGCCCTGCGCGACGAACTCGGGGTCGTCGGCGACCAGCGGGTCGCCACGCTCATGTGGAACAACTCGGAGCACGTGGAGGCGTACTTCGCGATTCCCTCCATGGGCGCGGTCCTCCACACCCTCAACCTCCGTCTTCCCCCCGAGCAGTTGGTGTGGATCGTCAACCACGCCGCCGACCGGGTCGTGCTCGTCAACGGCTCCCTGCTCCCGCTCCTCGTTCCGCTGCTCCCGCACCTTCCGACGGTCGAGCACATCGTGGTCGCGGGCCCCGGGGACCGTTCCGGCCTGGAGGGCGTCGCGCCGCGCGTGCACGACTACGAGGAGCTGATCGCCGGCCGCCCGACCACGTACGACTGGCCGGAGCTGGACGAGCGCTCCGCCGCCGCCATGTGTTACACCTCCGGCACCACCGGCGACCCCAAGGGCGTCGTCTACTCCCACCGCTCGATCTACCTGCACTCCATGCAGGTGAACATGGCCGAGTCGATGGCCCTGACCGACAAGGACACGACCCTCGTGGTCGTGCCGCAGTTCCACGTCAACGCCTGGGGCCTCCCGCACGCCACCTTCATGACCGGCATTAACATGCTCATGCCGGACCGTTTCCTCCAGCCGGCCCCGCTCGCCGAGATGATCGAGCGCGAGCGGCCGAGCCACGCGGCGGCCGTCCCCACCATCTGGCAGGGCCTGCTCGCCGAGGTCACGGCGAACCCCCGCGACCTCTCCTCCATGGCCCAGGTCACCATCGGCGGCGCGGCCTGCCCGCCCTCCCTCATGGAGGCGTACGACCGGCTCGGTGTCCGTCTCTGCCACGCCTGGGGCATGACCGAGACCTCCCCGCTGGGCACGATGGCCCACCCGCCGGCCGGGCTGAGCGCCGAGGAGGAGTGGCCGTACCGCGTCACGCAGGGACGTTTCCCCGCCGGTGTGGAGGCACGGCTCGTCGGCCCCGGCGGCGACCACCTGCCCTGGGACGGCGAGTCGGCGGGCGAGCTGGAGGTGCGCGGCACCTGGATCGCGGGCTCGTACTTCGGCGGTGTCGACGGCGAGGAGATCCGCCCGGCCGACAAGTTCAGCGAGGACGGCTGGCTCAAGACGGGCGACGTCGGCGTGATCAGCCCCGACGGCTACCTCACCCTCACCGACCGGGCGAAGGACGTCATCAAGTCCGGCGGGGAGTGGATCTCGAGCGTCGACCTGGAGAACGCCCTCATGGCGCACCCGGAGGTCGCCGAGGCCGCCGTCGTCGCCGTGCCGGACGAGAAGTGGGGCGAGCGGCCGCTCGCGACGGTCGTCCTCAAGGAGGGCGCCACGGCGGACTACGAGACGCTGCGGTCCTTCCTCGCCGGTGAGGGCGGCGTCGCCAAGTGGCAGCTGCCGGAGCGCTGGGCGATCGTGGCGGCGGTGCCGAAGACGAGCGTCGGCAAGTTCGACAAGAAGGTCATCCGCAAGCAGTACGCGGAGGGCGAGCTGGACGTGACCGAGCTGTAGTGCCCCGGTCGTAGCCGCTCCCTCGGCACCAACCGGCCCTCTCGGGCAGGGCGTGTTTCGCAAGTAGCGTCGTCTGCCCGAAGGGCAGGCCAGGCGTCGCCCGGCAGACGGGACTTTCGAAACACGCCCTAGTTGGTGCCGATCTTCGCGAGCAGGTCGACGATCCGGGCCTGGACCTCGGTGCTGTTCGACCGCTCGGCGAGGAAGAGGACCGTCTCGCCGGAGGACAGCTTGGGCAGCTCCTCCTCGTCGAGGTCGGCCGAGGTGTAGACGACGAGCGGGGTGCGGTTCAACTGCCCGTTCGCGCGCAGCCAGTCGATGATCCCGGCGCGTCGGCGGCGCACCTGCATCAGGTCCATCACGACGAGGTTCGGCCGGGTCTGCGTGGCCAGCGCGACCGCCTCGGTGTCCGTGGCCGCCCGCGAGACCTGCATCCCGCGCCGCTCCAGGGTGGCGGCGAGCGCCTCCGCGATGTCGTCGTGCTCCTCGATCAGCAGGACCCGCGACGGGTGCTGCTCGCTGTCGCGGGGCGCGAGCGCCTTGAGCAGCACGGCCGGGTCGGCGCCGTAGGCGGCCTCCCGGGTCGCCTGCCCGAGGCCGGCCGCGAGCAGCACCGGCACCTCGGCGGCGACGGCGGCCTGGCGCAGCGACTGGAGTGCGGTACGGGTGATGGGCCCGGTCAGCGGGTCGACGAAGAGCGCGGCGGGGAACGCGGCGATCTGGGCGTCGACCTCCTCGCGGGAGTGCACGATCACCGGGCGGTAGCCGCGGTCGCTGAGGGCCTGCTGGGTGGTGACGTCGGGCGCGGGCCAGACGAGCAGCCGGCGCGGGTTGTCGAGCGGCTCGGGGGGCAGCTCGTCGTCGACGGGCCGCGGCGCGGGACGGTTGGCGACCTCGACCGCGCCACCGGGCCCGTCGAGGGGCTCGGGGCCTTCGGCGGAGCCCTCCGCGGGCGCCCCTATGGCGTAGGCGCGGCCCTCGGGGGCGGCCGGGGCGAGCCCCAGCGCGGCCTCGGGGGAGGACTGCGGGTGCGGCTTGGCCGTGCTCTCGGCGGCGGCCGGTACGGGCGACGCCGCCGGGACCGGCGGGTCGACCCCCGGCGGGGTGGCGAGCTTCCGCCGCCGCCCGGAGCCGTTGGAGGGCGCGCTCACCGACGGAACGGCGGGGGTTACGGGGGCGGGAGCGGCCGCAGGTGCCGCAGGGGTCGCCGAGGCCGGAGCGAGTGGGGCGGCCGGGGTGGCGGGAGCGACGGACGCGACGGACGGGCCGGGTGAGACGGACGCGCCGGATGCGCTGGCTGCGCCGGACGCGGCCCGAGCGGCCGGCGGGACGAAGGGCACGCCCTGCCCGAGGGTGCGCACGCTGAACGCCCGCCCCTGGGTCGAGTCCTTCGGCATGGGCAGCTCGGGCGGCAACGGTACGGAGCCGGTGCCCGTCCCGGAACCGGTACCGCCCTGCGGCGCGGGCAGCGGGGTCGCCGACGACGGCAGGGGCGCAGGCGGTGCCATGGCCCGGCGGCGCCCGCTCGGCTCGGGCTGCGGCAGAGGCAGCGGCTGCGGCGCGAGGTGCGGATGGGGCTGCGGGGGCGTGTGGTCGGAGCCGGGGACAGCGTGTACGGCCTCGTGCTGCCCCTCGTCGGAGACGGGCAGCGCGGCGGCCGGAACCGCCACAGGAACCGAGGCGAAAGCCGGGGCAGGCCCGCTGAGGGAATCCGGGACAGAACCCGGGAGGGAGCCGGGGATGGAGCCCGGGACGGAACCGGGAACGGAATCGGGGCGGTCGGTGTCGGCCGGCGGGAGCGCGAACGGCGTCCGGGGACCGGCGTCGGCCGCCGCGGCCCGCTCCTGTGCGGCGGCGAGCGCCCGCCGGCGGCGTCCGCTCGGCTGGGCCGCCGGCGCGTCACTGCCGGAGGCGACGGCGGGCAGGGCCAGGGCAGGACCGTGCGAGGCCGCGGGCGCGTTCACGTGCTCCGCCGCGGTGACCCCCTGCGGAGGCACGGCGGCACCCAGCGCGGCCCGCCCCTGCGCGCCCTCGGCGGCGGTCACCACGGACCCCTCGGCGGGACGGCCACGGCGGCGCCCGGTGGGCTCGACGGCGGGCCCGGAAGAAAGCGAACCGGAAGGCGCGGAAGCGGGAAGCGCGGCCATGGCGGTGCCGTCGGCGGAGGCGTTCTGCTGGGCCGGGATCAGCTCGGCGGGGCCGGGAGCCTCTCCCGTACGGGCACGGCGGCGACCGCCCGCCTCGGTGCCCTCCGGGGCGACCGGGCTCTCCAGGAACGCGTCCGTGGAGGCGCGCCGGGCCCGGCGACGTCCGCCGCCCGAGGTCTCGCCCTCAGCGCCCGTGGCCTGCGCGGGCAGCGCGGGAATCTCCCGCGCACCGGCGTCCTGCGACGCAGACGCAGACGTAGACGCGGAAGCGGACGAGGCAATGGCGACGGACGCGGCAGTACTCGCAGGTGCGGGGACCGTGCCCCGACCGGCGCCGAGCGGGACTTCGAGGACGTACGCGCCGCCGCTCGTCCCCGGCACCTCGTGGGTCTGGACGACACCGCCGTGCGCCGCCACGATCCCGCGGACGACCGGCCCGTGGACCGGGTCGCCGCCCGCGTACGGGCCGCGGACCTCGATGCGTACGACGTCTCCGCGCTGCGCCGCCGCGACGACGATCGTGGAGTCGACCGGCCCCGCGCCCTGGACGGCGGCCCGGTTCTGGCCGGTCGCGTCGACGCCGGCGACGTCCGCGACGAGATGCGCGAGCGCGGTCGCGAGCCGCTCCGGGTCCACCTCGGCCTCGATCGGCGGCGCGTGCACGGCGAACTGCGCGCGGCCGGGCCCGATCAGTTCGACGGCCCCGTCGATGCCGGCCGTCACGACCCCGTCGAGCAGCGAGACCCGCCGGTCGAGCTCCTCCGCGCCCGCGTCCAGGCGCTGGTAGCCGAGGACGTTGTCCACGAGCGCCGTCATCCGGGCGTATCCGGCGGTCAGGTGGTGCAGCACCTGGTTGGCCTCGGGCCACAGCTGCCCGGCGTCGTCCGCGGCCAGCGCGCCCAGGCGCGTGCGCAGCTCCTCCAGCGGCCCGCGCAGCGACTCGGCGAGGACGGCGGTCAGCTGCTCGTGCCGGGCCGCCAGCGAGGCGTACCGCTCCTGCTGCGCCTCCCGCTCGGCCGCGTGCCGCTCGGCACGGTCGGCGAGCTCGGCGGCGTGCTCCTCGGCGAGCTGCTCGTACGGCCTGCGGTCGGTGAACGTCATCACGGCGCCGACGAGCTGGTCGCCGTCCCGGACGGGAGCGGTCGTGAGGTCGACCGGCACCCGGTCGCCCTTCTTCGCCCACAGCACCTGCCCGCGCACCCGGTGCTTGCGCCCGGACTTGAGGGTGTCGGCGAGCGGCGACTCCTCGTACGGGAAGGGCTCGCCGTCCGCGCGGGTCGCGAGGATCAGCGGGTGCAGCTCCTGGCCGCCGAGCTCACCGGCGCGGTAGCCGAGGATCTGCGCGGCGGCGGGGTTCACGAGGACGACCCTGCCGTCGGTGTCCGTGCCGACGACGCCCTCGGACGCGGCGCGCAGGATCATCTCGGTCTGGCGCTGCGAGCGGGCGAGTTCGGCCTCGGTGTCGAGGGTGCCGGTGAGGTCGCGTACGACGAGCATGAGCAGCTCGTCGCCGGTGTAGCCGCTGTACGAGTCGTAGGCCTCGCGGCCGTCCTCCAGGCTGGCGCTGGTCACCTCGACGGGGAACTCGCCGCCGTCCGTGCGGCGGGCGATCATCCGGGTCGGCTTGGTGCGGCCCCGCTCGTCGGTGCCCTCGGGGCGGCGCATGGAGCCGGGGATGAGGCGCGAGTCGAAGCCGGGCAGCAGATCGAGCAGGCCACGGCCGACGAGCGCGGTGCCGGGCGTCTCGAACATGCCGAGGGCGATCGTGTTGGCGTTGACGACCGTGCCGTTGCAGTTGACGAGCACGAGGCCGTCGGGGAGGGCGTCGAGTATGGCTGCGAGGCGAGCAGCGCCTCGGGATGGCCTGCTGCTCACGACGACGGTTCCTCCCTGACCCACTGCACGTGCTTGCCTGTCGGCAGGCGGGCCCCATCTTGCCCCTCGGGCCGCAGCCTGTCACGGAGGGAGTCTAAGGGAGGCGCCGCCCGCCGTTCATTGAGCGAGTCCCCGACCGGGTCATCGGCCGAGGATGGGAAGCACCGGCTGAAGGTTGGTCCAGCGGTCGATCTCGCAGCCGTTGACGCGGGAGAAGCGCGCGTCGATCTTGCGGCCCTGCCAGGTGCCGGTGACGTGCGCGACGGCGGTTCCGCCGTACACCTGGGTGCACATCGCGTCCTGCGGAACGGCCTTGAACGGGTTCGCGCCCGTCTTCGCGTGCTCCTCCAGCCGCGCGCAGGCGTCCTCGGCGGCCGGGTGGTTTCCGCCGGCCTGGTCGTCGCAGGTCAGCTCGAAGGTCCCGTCGGCGGCGGGGTAACCGCTCTCGGCGACCGTCACGGTCAGCTTGTCGGGCGAGGAGAGCAGGGGCAGTGGCGGCAGGGGGCCGAACCCGGCGGCACCGGCGGCGGTGGTGGCGAGGGTCGCGAGAGCGAGACGGCGCAACATACGGATCTCCAGAAGCAGCGATGCACGACGGACAAAGACGAAAGACACAGGCACGGCACGAACACGAAGACGAAGACGGGACACGGGACACGGGACACGAACACGGGGACACAGATGCGCTGCGCCGAAGGGCGGCCGGCCCGATATCCCCGCCCCTCTAACGCTCCGGGCGCCGGGGCGTTGCGCAAGCGGGGTGCGCCGGGTGGGCGGCGCGACGACCCGGCCGGGGTCCCCGGGGCTTTGCCCTGGACCCCGGAGGCCTAGTACGGTGAGAATCGATTGGTGACAGCCGGTTCGCCTGTGTCATCATCTGCACGCACCACTCGCGTATGCGCGGGGTGCATGGAGGCGTCGCCTAGTCCGGTCTATGGCGCCGCACTGCTAATGCGGTTTGGGTCTTAAAGCCCATCGAGGGTTCAAATCCCTCCGCCTCCGCCCCTACCGAAGCCCCGGCCCCACGGCCGGGGCTTCGGCCGTTTCCGGACACGAGGCACCCGGTGTGACCCCGGTCTCTTTCCGGCGGTTTCCGGCCCGAGACCCCCAGTCGAGGCCCCTCGCCCACAGCTCCCCGGAACCTCCCTTGTGCGGCGTTTTCGCAGTTCACAAGGGGTGGGGTGAATGGATTTCACATGACGGCGGCAGTCATGTAATGTTCTTCCTGTCGCCGCGAGCGGGTCGAAAGGCCGGGGGGCGAAGACGGAAAACAAAACAAGCACTCGTAGCTTAACGGATAGAGCATCTGACTACGGATCAGAAGGTTGCAGGTTCGAATCCTGCCGAGTGCACATGAGTGAGAGGCCCCGGACGAGAGTCCGGGGCCTCTCGCGTTTCCGGGCCGCGAGCACCGGATCGGTGACGGCGTTGGCGAGCACCCCACCGGTGTCGAAGAACGCGAGTCTTCCTTCTGCGGAGCTACAGGGCCGATGGTGGACATGGGCGGCCTCGGAGCCCAAGGAGGCCAACCCTGTCGCTGACACCGACGGAAGGGCCTGCAGACGCAATCAATCGCACGATGTGTGGTTCCTGGCCGGCACCTTCGGCGATCAGGTCAAGCGCGCGTGCAAGTCCCCAGCGGTCGTCCCGTTACCGTGCCGGTCATCAACCAGCTCGGAGACCCCCAGAGCTGTACGGCCTTCATGAGCAGCGCGAAGGGGACTGTGCTTCTCGACGGCAAGGCGGTCGAGCCGGAGGCCTACGAAGGCGACTCGATCACTGTGGAAGGCGCTCAAGGCGACCCGGTCACCGGAGAGGGAGGGCGCTTCACGGCTACAGGGTGCGGACTGTGGGTGCAGCTGCCGTCCCTCGCTCCAGGAATCTTGATCTTCACGTCGAGGCAACCGCCCCCGTCCGACGGCGTTGCTCCGGGGCCTCTTGCGCTGTGGTCGGGGGCTCCCCGTGGGGGGCTTGTGCGGGCTAAGGTCTGATGATCGTTCTTTTTCTTCATCAGTGGGGGCTGGGGCATGGCACTTTTCGGGAACGCGCACGCGATCGATCCGGCGCAGGCGCAGCAGGACTTCGCGCGGCTGCTCGGGCAGGGGGAGCAGGTGCACGCCGCGTACCTGCTGATTCGCGACACGATCTTCTTCACCGACCGGCGACTGGTGCTCGTCGACAAGCAGGGCATCACCGGCAAGAAGGTCGAGTACCACTCGATCCCGTACCGGAGCATCACGCACTTCGCCGTCGAGACCGCCGGCACCTTCGACCTCGACGCCGAGCTGAAGATCTGGATCTCGGGCAACGCGGTGCCGGTCCAGAAGACCTTCACCAAGGGCGTCGACATCTACGAGGTGCAGGCGATCCTCACGCAGTTCGTCGCCAAGTAGGGCATGTAGGTCATGGAGGCCGGCTGGGCCTCAGTTGGTGTGAAGGCCCTCGGGGTTCCGGGGGCCTTCCCCTTTTGGGTGAACCTGTCTGATTTGCATGTCAGTTGAATATGCCCTCGGCCTAACTTGCGAGGTGGAGGTGATGATCGATGGATGCGATCGACATCGATGACATGGTGCACGTCGCCACCGGGGCACGACTGCGCCGACTGACCGCGCCGGACGGGACGCACTGGTTCCCGGTCGTGGACGTGGCGAAGCGGCTGGGGTACGCCGGGACGCGGGAGGCGCTGCGGACGGTGACGCTGCCCGAGGAGTGCCTGGCGGGGGCGGGGGAGCTCGCCGGGAGCGCCGCGATACTCGCGCTCAGCGGCGTCAGGGCCTCGGCCCGGATGGTGAACCTTCCCGGGCTCGTCCAGCTCGTGGGCGCGTGCCGGAGACCGGAGGCCGGGCCGTTCCGGGCGTGGGTCGCGGAGGTCGTGACGGCGGTCCAGCGGGACGGCGGCTACGGACTCGAACCCTCGCCGGTCCGCGCGGGGTTCCTCCTGCCGCCGGAGCTCGTCGACGCGCTCGTACGGCTGGAGGGCGAGTTCGACGAGCAGGCCGCCGTGTACGCCGCGTACGACGAGTACGCCGACCGCGCGGAGCTGCTCCGCGAGACACGTGAGAACCTCGCAAGGGCCGCCGACTCCCTTGCACGGCTCTCCGTGCCCCGGCAGCGCTCCGGCGCCGCCGTCGTCTCGCTCACCCCGCAGCAGCTCGTCGAGTCCTGGGCCATCACCGGCGACATGCGGACCGTCGCCTGCTGCCTCGCGCCCGCGCTCGTGCGGGGCGGGGTCCGCTACCGGCCGCAGGACGTCACCCTTCGCACCGGGCTGTCCGGCGAGCGCGTCCGTGACTGCGTCCGGATCCTTCTGGAGCGCGGCTGCATGCGGGAGGTGGGTGCTCCGGATACCGACGGCGCCCGGATCTACGTCCTGCCCTGAGGGGGCGTGCCCCGGGCCGGCGTGGCCTGAGCCGGCGTGGCCCTACCTGGTGGTGGCACCGCCACCACCAGGTAGGCGTCGGCGTGCACGATCCGGCCCAAGGTCGGGGACCGGAAGCGGATGTGGCGGAGACTGGACACCACAGCAGGGTAGGGAGGCGTGGGCCGTGGAGTGGTGGTGCCGGGGGATCGGCTGGGGCGGCGGGGAGCCCGGGCTGCGGTGGCGGGGAGGGCGGGTGAGCGCCCTCGTGTACGGGCAAAGGCTTGCCTTTCGGGCCGTCGGGGTCCGGCGGTGTCCCGGGGCCCGGAGCAATCCCTGTCCCCTGGAGGCCGTCGTCTCCGGGCGGGCCACCGGCGGGCGGTGCGCCGAGTGCGCGCGGCTCGACCGGGCGCACTCCGTCGCGGCGGACACCCTGCTGGACGACCCGCAGCCGTACCGCGTCTATCTCGCCTGGTTCGGGCCCGGCATGACCAAGGTCGGGATCACCGCCGAGGCCCGGGGCGAGGCCCGGCTCCTGGAGCAGGGGGCCGTCGCCTTCAGCTGGCTGGGGCGCGGGCCTCTCATGGCCGCGCGCCGGACCGAGGAGGTGCTGCGGCAGGCGCTCGGCGTGCCCGACCGGATCGCGTACGAGCGGAAGCGGGCCGTACGGCACGTCCTGCCGCCCGTCGAGGACCGTGCCCGGGAGATCGAGGAGCTCCACCGGCGCGCGCGGGCGGTCGGCGGGTGGACGGAGACCCTGGAGCCGCTGGACTTCGTCCCCCGCGACCACGTCGGCGCCTTCCATCTCGACGGGCTGCCGCCGCTCGCCGGGACGGTCACCGAGCTCGTCGACGGCGGTGTCGTCACTGGGCGGCTGCTCGCCGCCGCAGGTCCCGATCTGCACCTGCTCGACCCCGAAGGACGCTGCCTCGCCCTCGACACCCGTCTGATGGGCGGATGGGTGCTCCAGGGGGCCGGGGAGGGCGAGGGGCTTTCGGTGCCCGTGACTCCCGTGGTCGGGGCCGAACCCCCGAGCGCTCAGGGCGAGCTCTTCTGACGCTTCGTAAAGTCTTGGATCCCTTTGGCCTGCGACCGTGGACAGCCCGGCCCCGCCCCCGCGAGGGTGATCACATGACCCAGAAGCTGGTGGCGGGCCTGGAACCGCCTTACTACACCGCCCTGTTCACCTCCATTCGTCCCGACGCCCCCGAGGGCTACGCCGAGACCTCCTCCCGCATGCAGGACATCGTCAAGGACATCCCCGGGTTCCTCGGCTACGAGTACGCCCGCACCCCCGGCGGCATCGGCATCACCGTCGCCTACTTCCGCGACCTGGAGTCCCTCGACACCTGGCGTCTCGACACCGAGCACCAGGCCGCCAAGGCCCACGGCCGTGAGCACTGGTACGAGAGCTACAGCGTTCACATCGGCAAGGTCGAACGGAGCTACAGCTTTGAGCGACCGTGACATCCCGGCGCTGATCGAGCGCCTCGGGCTTCCCGGGCTCGTCGACGTGCACACGCACTTCATGCCGCAGAACGTCCTCGACAAGGTCTGGGCCTACTTCGACTCCGCCGGCCCCCTGACGGGCCTGGAGTGGCCCATCACCTACCGCGAGGAGGAGGACCGCCGGCTCGCGATCCTGCGAGGGTTCGGGGCCGTCGCCTTCACCGCGATGCTCTACCCGCACAAGCCCGGCATGGCCGCCTGGCTGAACGCCTGGGCCGCCGACTTCGCCGCCCGCACCCCCGACTGTCTGCACACCGCGACCTTCTTCCCCGAGCCGGGCGTCGACACATACGTCCGTGAGGCGCTCGGTGCCGGCGCCCGCGTCTTCAAGGTGCACCTCCAGGTCGGCGGGTTCGACCCCACGGACCCGCTGCTCGACACCGTGTGGGGAACCCTCGCCGACACCGATACGCCCGTCGTCGTCCACTGCGGCTCCGGGCCCACCCCGGGGACGTTCACCGGGCCCGAGCCCATGGGGCGGCTGCTCGCCCGCCACCCCCGGCTGCCCGTGATCGTCGCGCACATGGGGATGCCCGAGTACGGGGACTTCCTCACCCTCGCCGAGCGGTACGAGGGCGTGCGTCTCGACACCACCATGGCCTTCACCGACTTCAGTGAGCGGCTCGCACCCTTCCCCACGACGGAGCTCGGGCGGCTCGCCGACCTCGGCGACCGGATCCTGCTCGGCTCCGACTTCCCCAACATCCCGTACCCGTACGCCCACCAGCTCCACGCCCTCGAACGCCTCGGGCTCGGGGACGACTGGATGCGGCGGGTCCTGTACGAGAACGGCGCCGCGCTGTTTCACGTGAAACCGTGAGCCGCTGAGGCCGTCCTCGGCTGCTTGTCCCTCCCTCGGCTCCTGCGCCCCTCTCAGCTCCCCGGGCCTTCCTTCACCCTTTCTCAGGGAATTCACAGGAAAGGGAAAGAGGGCTCTCAGCGGCTGCGGCGAGCGTGGGCACCATGACCGTCACCACACGCCGCCCCGGCACCCGCGCCGACATGCTCCGTGCCGACGGCACCGCCGTCCGCGTCCTCGTCGTCGACGACGAGGCCTCGCTCGCCGAGCTCCTCTCCATGGCCCTCCGCTACGAGGGCTGGCAGGTACGGAGCGCCGGAGACGGCGCCGCCGCCCTGCGCTCCGTTCGCGAGTTCCGGCCCGACGCCGTACTCCTCGACGTGATGCTCCCCGACGCCGACGGACTGAGCCTGCTGGGCTCGATCCGGCGCGAGCTGCCCGACGTTCCGGTGCTCTTCCTGACGGCGAAGGACGCCGTCGAGGACCGGATCGCCGGGCTCACCGCCGGCGGCGACGACTACGTCACCAAGCCCTTCAGCCTGGAGGAGGTCGTCGCCCGGCTGCGCGGCCTCATCCGCAGGTCCGGGGCGGCGCAGGCGCGCAGCGAGTCGCTGCTCACGGTCGGGGACCTGACCCTCGACGAGGACAGCCACGAGGTCACGCGGGGCGGGGACTCGATCCACCTCACGGCGACCGAGTTCGAGCTGCTGCGCTACCTCATGCGCAATCCGCGCCGGGTGCTCAGCAAGGCCCAGATCCTCGACCGCGTCTGGTCCTACGACTTCGGCGGCCAGGCCAACGTCGTCGAGCTCTACATCTCCTACCTGCGCCGGAAGATCGACGCGGGCCGTGCCCCGATGATCCACACCCGGCGTGGGGCCGGATACCTGATCAAGCCCGGGGAGTAGCCCGTGCGCGCAGGTCGTCGGGGGCCGTGGTCACTGCGGACCCGGCTCGTCGTCTCGGCGGTCGCGCTGATCGCGGTCGTCGCGGCCGTGATCGGGACCGTGACGACCATCGCGTTCCGCTCGTACCTGTACGACCAGGCCGACGAGCAGCTCCACGAGGTCTCGGCACGGGCGTCGGGACCCCCGGTCTCCATGGTCTCCGCGCCCGGCATGCCCGACCCGATCCGGGTGAAGGAGCCGTTGGCGTTCGTCCAGGGTCCCGGCGCTCCGATCGGCACCCTCGGCGCGGTCCTCGTGGACGGCGAGGTGACCACCGCCGGGTACTCGTCGGAGGCCGAGTCGGAGAACGGCGAGGCGTACGGGCGGAACGTCCGGAACACCGCGCTCGACGCGGCCCAGCGGTCCGCGCTCGCCGCCGTCCCCCGCGACGGCGAACCGCACACCGTCGAGCTGCCCGGCGGCCTCGGCTCCTACCGGGTCGAGTACGCCTCCGGGGCCCACGGCTCGTTCCTCACCGGCATCCCGCTCACCGAGGTCGAGGACGCCCTCTCCACCCTCGTCCTCGTCGAGCTGAGCGTCACCTGCGCCGGGCTCGGCGCGGCCTCGATCGCCGGGACCGTCCTGGTCAGGGTGGCGCTCCGCCCGCTGCGACGGGTCGCCGCCACCGCCGGTCAGGTCGCCCAGCTCCCGCTGCACAGCGGTGAGGTGGCGCTCCATCAGCGGGTCCCGGAGACGGAGGCCGATCCACGCACCGAGGTCGGTCAGGTCGGCGCGGCCATCAACCGGATGCTCGACCACGTGCACTCGGCGCTCGACGCCCGCCAGCAGAGCGAGACCCGGGTCCGGCAGTTCGTCGCGGACGCCAGCCACGAGCTGCGCACCCCGCTCGCCTCGATCCGGGGGTACGCCGAGCTGACCCGGCGCGGCCGGGAGGAGTGCGGGCCCGACACCCGGCACGCGCTCGGCCGCATCGAGTCGGAGGCGACCCGGATGACGGGTCTGGTGGAGGACCTCCTGCTGCTCGCCCGGCTCGACGCCGGACGCCCCCTCTCGTACGAGAGCACCGACCTCGTCCCCCTCGTCGTGGACGCCGTGAGCGACGCCCGCGCCGCCGGGCCCGCGCACCACTGGCGTCTCGAACTGCCGGTGGACGGCGAGGCCGTGACCGTACGCGCCGACGGGGCCCGGCTCCAGCAGGTGCTCGTCAACCTCCTCGCCAACGCCCGGACCCACACCCCGCCCGGCACGAAGATCACCGCCCGCGTCCGCGCGGACGGGCCGCACGCGCTCGTCGACGTCGAGGACGACGGGCCCGGTATCCCGCCCGAGCTCCTGTCCTCCGTCTTCGAACGGTTCGCGCGCGGCGACGCCTCCCGCTCCCGGCACGCCGGCTCCACCGGCCTCGGCCTCGCCATCGTGCGCGCGGTCGCCCTCGCCCACGGCGGCGAGGTGACCGTCGCGAGCGCCCCCGGCCGGACCGTCTTCACCGTCCGGCTGCCCGCGGGAAGGGACTTCCCGCCGGACTCACAGCGAGGGCACAGGCTCATCACACAGCCGTGACAGCGGCCACGGCGAGTGTCGTCGGCATGCGAACTCCAACGATCGCGGGCCCCGCGTCCGGGACTCCCGGCGCCCTTCCCGCCCGGGAGCACCTCCCGGTGAGCATCGCCGGAAGGCCCGTCCTGGACGTGGTGATCCCCGTCTACAACGAGGAGAAGGACCTGGAGCCGTGCGTCCGCCGGCTCCACGAACACCTCCTCCGGACCTTCCCGTACGGCTTCCGCATCACCGTCGCCGACAACGCCTCCACCGACACGACCCCGGCCGTCGCCGCGGCCCTCGCCGCCGAGGTGCCCGAGGTGCGCTCCGTACGGCTCGAACAGAAGGGGCGCGGCCGGGCGCTGCGGACGGTCTGGTCCGGCTCCGACGCGCCCGTCCTCGCTTACATGGACGTCGACCTGTCGACCGATCTGAACGCGCTGCTCCCGCTGGTCGCGCCCCTCATCTCGGGCCACTCGGACCTGGCGATCGGCTCCCGGCTCGCCCGCTCCTCGCGGGTGGTGCGCGGGCCGAAGCGGGAGCTCGTCTCGCGGGCGTACAACCTGATCCTGCGCGGCTCGCTCGCCGCGCGCTTCTCCGACGCCCAGTGCGGGTTCAAGGCGATACGGCGGGACGTCGCCGAGCGGCTCCTCCCGATGGTGGAGGACACGGGCTGGTTCTTCGACACCGAGATGCTCGTCCTCGCCGAACGGGCCGGGCTCCGCATCCACGAGGTGCCGGTCGACTGGGTCGACGACCCCGACTCGACCGTGCACATCATGAGGACGGCGACCGACGACCTCAAGGGCGTGTGGCGGGTCGGGCGGGCCCTCGCGACCGGCTCGCTCGCCCTCGACCGGCTGGCCCGGCCCTTCGGGGACGACCCCCGCGACCGCGACCTCAGCGGAGTGCCGGGCGGGCTCGCGCGCCAACTGGTCGGCTTCTGCGTGGTGGGCGCGCTCTCCACGCTCTTCTACCTCGCGCTGTACTCGGCCTTCCGGCTCGGCGTCGGCCCGCAGTTCGCCAACGCCGCCGCCCTCCTCGTCTCGGCCGTCGCCAACACGGCGGCCAACCGGCGCCTCACCTTCGGCGTACGGGGCCGCGACCGGGCCGTCCGCCACCAGGCGCAGGGGCTCGTGGTCTTCGCCATCGGCCTGGCCCTGACGAGCGGCTCGCTCGCCGCCCTGGGCGCGGCGACCGGCGACCCGGCGCACTCCACGGAGCTCGCCGTCCTGATCGTCGCCAATCTCGCCGCGACCGTCCTGCGTTTCCTCCTCTTCCGGCTCTGGGTCTTCCCGGACCGCGCTTCAGCAAGGAACGACCGATGACCACCATGCCCCTCGCGGCCCCTGCCGCGCCGTCCCGTGGCGGCCCCCTCGCCCGGCTCCGGCGCGGGCGCGCCGAGGACGCCCCCTGGGTCCGGCCCGCCTTCCTCGGTCTGCTCGCCGTGACCACCGCGCTGTACCTCTGGAACCTGAGCGCCTCCGGCTACGCCAACTCCTTCTACTCGGCCGCCGTCCAGGCGGGCGGCGAGAGCTGGAAGGCCTTCTTCTTCGGCTCCCTCGACGCGGCCAACGCCATCACCGTCGACAAGCCCCCGGCCGCCCTGTGGCCGATGGCGCTCTCCGTCCGCCTCTTCGGGCTCGGCTCCTGGCAGATCCTGGTGCCCGAGGTGCTGATGGGCGTGGCCACGGTCGCGGTGCTCTGCGCGGCCGTCCGGCGCCGTTTCGGCGCGGGCGCCGGTCTGATCGCGGGCGGGGTCCTCGCGCTGACTCCCGTCGCCGCGCTGATGTTCCGCTTCAACAACCCGGACGCGCTGCTCGCGCTGCTCATGACGGTCGCGGTGTACTGCGTGCTGCGCGCCCTGGAACAGGAGAAGGGCGCGGCGAGGTGGCTGGTGTGGGCCGGAGTGGCCTTCGGGTTCGCGTTCCTCGCGAAGACCCTCCAGGCCTTTCTGATCCTGCCGCCGCTCGCGCTCGTCTACGGGGTCTGCGCGCCGGGCGCGATCCGCCGCCGCGTCGGCCGTCTCGCCCTCGGCGGACTCGCGATGGTCGTGTCGGCGGGCTGGTGGGTGGCCCTGGTCGAGCTGTGGCCGGCGTCCTCCCGCCCGTACGTCGGAGGCTCGCAGAACAACAGCTTCCTTGAGCTGACCTTCGGCTACAACGGCCTCGGCCGGATCAACGGCAACGAGACCGGCAGTGTCGGTGGCGGCGGTCGCGGCGGCTGGGGCGAGACCGGGATCGGCCGGATGTTCAACGACTCGGTCGGCGGTCAGATCTCCTGGCTGCTGCCTGCCGCGCTGATCCTGCTCGTCGCGGGGCTCGTCGTCACCTGGCGGGCGCCCCGGACGGACACGGCACGCTCGGCGTTCCTGGTGTGGGGCGGTTCGCTGCTGATCACGCTCGTCGTCTTCAGCTTCATGGCCGGCATCTTCCACGAGTACTACACGGTGGCCCTGGCCCCGTACCTCGCGGCGCTCGTCGGCATGGGCGCGGCGGTGCTGTGGGAGGAGCGGACCCGGTGGCTCGCCTCGGCGGCCCTCGCGGTGACGGTCGCGGCGACGGCGGTGTGGGGATGGACGCTCCTCGGCCGGACGCCGGACTGGCTGCCTTGGCTGCGCTGGACGGTTCTGGTGGCGGGCGCGGTCGCCGCGTTCGGGCTGCTCCTCGCGGGGCGGACCGACCGGCGCCTCGGGCTGGCGGTGGCCGGGCTCGGCCTGGCGGCGGGGCTCGCGGGCCCGTTCGCGTACACCCTGGAGACGCTGGGCTCCGGACACCAGGGCTCGATCGTCACGGCGGGCCCGGCGGGCGGCGCGATGGGCGGCCGGGGTCCGGGCGGCGCGGGCATGCGGTCGTTCGAGATGGGGGCGATGCCTCCGGGTGGGCAGGGTGGACAAATGCCCGGTGGTCGCGGCCAGATGCCCGATGGCCAGGGCCAGGGCCGGGGGCAGATGCCCGGTGGTCCCGGTGGCACCCCGCCCCAGGGCCTTCCTCAGGGCACGTCGCGAGGCGAGGGCGGTCCCGGCGGCGGCATGGGCGGTCTCCTCAACGGCGCCGCCGTCGGGGCGGAGGCGAAGGCCGCGCTCCTCGCGGACGCCGACGACTACACCTGGGTCGCGGCCACGGTCGGCGCCCAGAACGCGGCCGGTTACCAGCTCGCCACCGAGAAGCCCGTGATGGCGATCGGCGGCTTCAACGGAAGCGACCCGTCCCCGACGCTCGCACAGTTCCAGCAGTACGTCGCCGAGGGGAAGATCCACTACTTCATCGGCAGCGGCGGGAGCAGCGGTGACGAAGGCGGCCGGCTTCTCGGTGGCGGCGGTCCTGGCGGCGGTGACTCGGAGATCTCCACGTGGGTCTCGGAGACCTTCGGGAAGGTCACGGTCGGCGGCGCCACCTTCTACGACCTGACCACGAAGAAGTCCACGACGGAATAATCGCTATACAGCGTACGAGAGCCCTTGTACGGTGTACGAGACCCAGTCCCGTACACCGTACAAGGAGTCTTGCCCATGACGGCGTCGACGACGACCCCGGTCGCCACGCACACCGGCGGCGGCCATCCGCAGCGCTGGCTGATCCTCGGCGTCATCTGCCTCGCCCAGCTCACCGTGCTGCTCGACAACACCGTGCTCAGCGTCGCCATCCCCTCGCTGACCTCCGAACTCCACGCGACCACCACCGACATCCAGTGGATGATCAACGCGTACTCGCTCGTCCAGTCCGGCCTCCTGCTCAGCGCGGGCAACGCCGCCGACCGCTACGGCCGCAAGAAGCTCCTCGCCGCCGGTCTCGCGCTCTTCGGCCTCGGCTCGCTCGCCGCCGGCCTCGCCGACTCGACCACGCAGCTGATCGCCGCCCGCGCGGGCATGGGCGTCGGCGGCGCGCTCCTCATGACCACCACTCTCGCCGTCGTCATGCAGATCTTCGACGACTCCGAGCGGGTCAAGGCCATCGCGCTCTGGTCCACGGTCGCCTCGCTCGGCTTCGCCGGCGGGCCGTTGATCGGCGGCGTGATCCTCGATCGCTTCTGGTGGGGAATGATCTTCCTCGTCAACATCCCGGTCGCTGTCGTCGCGCTCGTCGCCGTCCTCAAGCTGGTCCCCGAGTCCAAGAACCCCCAGGGGGACCGCCCCGACCTGCTCGGCGCACTGCTCTCCACGATCGGCATGACGGCCGTCGTGTACGCGATCATCACCGGTCCCGAGCACGGCTGGCTCTCCACCGAGGTCCTGGTCCCGGCCGTCATCGGCGTCCTCGGCCTCGGCGCCTTCGCGCTGTGGGAGCTCCGCACCCCGTACCCGATGCTCGACATGCACTTCTTCCGCAACCAGAAGTTCGTCGGCGCCATCGGCGGCTCGATCCTCGTCGTGTTCGGCATGGGCGGCTCGCTCTTCCTGCTCACCCAGCACCTGCAGTTCGTGCTCGGGTACGAGCCCCTGGAGGCGGGTCTGCGGATGGCGCCGCTCGCGCTGACGATCGTCGCCCTCAACCTCACCGGCATCGGCCCGAAGATCGTCATGAAGCTCGGCACCCCGCCCACCGTCGTCCTCGGCATGACCCTGGTCGCCGCCGGTCTCACCTCGATCTCGCTGCTCGGCGGCGGCACGGACGGCAGCTACTGGGGCATGCTCCTCGGCCTGCTCCTGATGGGCGGCGGCATCGCCGTCTCGTCCCCGGCGATGGCCAACGCGATCATGAGCTCGATCCCGCCGGAGAAGGCGGGTGTCGGCGCCGGCATCAACGGCACCCTCGCCGAGTTCGGCAACGGCCTGGGCGTCGCCGTCCTCGGCGCCGTGCTCAACGCCCGCTTCGCCGCCCTCGTCGCCGTCACCGCGACCTCGCTCCCGGCCGCCCTCGCCGCCGCGGGCAGCGAGGCCGAGCGCCAGGACATCTCCGACGCCTTCGCCTCCGGCCTCCAGACCAGCCAACTCGTCGGCGCGATCGCCGTCTTCGCCGGCGGTCTGGTCGCCGCGGCCCTCCTCCGGCGGGCCGAGCGGACGGAAAAGGCCCTGAGCTCCGAGCGGCCCGTCGCTGCTTAGCATGGGGACGGACCGCTGACAGACGGAGGAACGCGATGGTCAAGGCAGCCGACCGGGCCAAGAACCCGGCGCGTTCCAGCGTCTGGCTGGAGACCCGGGCCGCCCGCGGCGGCGGCCCGGCGGGGCTCGACCGGGACCGGATCGTCGCCGCCTCGATCCGGATGCTCGACGAGGAGGGCCTGGCCAAGCTGTCGATGCGCAAGCTCGCGACGGAGCTGGGCGTCACGGCCATGTCCCTCTACTGGTACGTGGACACCAAGGACGACATCATCGAGTACGCCGTGGACACGGTCTACGGCGAGATCGACCTCGCCGCGGTCGACGCGGCGGGGGACTGGCGGGAGCGGATCCGGGCGCTCGCCCTGGACTACCGCCGGATGCTGGTGAACCACCCGTGGATGTCGCCGTCAGCGGGCAAGTACCTGAACATCGGCCCGAACGCGGTCGGGGTCGGCGAGAAGATCCACGAGGCGATCCGCGAGACCGGCCTCTCGCTGGAGCGGCAGCCGAGCGCGATGTCGGCGGTCTTCCAGTTCGTGTACGGCTACGGGACGATCGAGTCCCAGTTCGGCCGGCGCGCGGCCGAGGCCGGTATGTCGCAGGACGAGTACTACGGGGACGCGGTCAAGGCCTTCCGGGACGACCCGGAGTTCGGCGCGCAGATCGAGGGGATGCAGGAGATCCTCGACGAGCGGGCCTCGCACGGCAGCGTCAGTGCCATCTGGGACCGCGACTTCGCCTATGCCCTGGACATCCTGGTCGCCGGCATCGAGGCCATGGTTTCCCGTGAAACCAAGAAGTGATCGAGGCCGTGGTTTCCCGTGAAACCACGACATGACGGAGCGGCGGGCCGTCCCCTGCCCGCCGCTCCGTTCCGACCCGGCCGCGCCTCCGCTCGAAGCACGGCCGGGAGCTCTTTCTAGCCCTCCTCGGAGGCCGTCACCGTGCTGCTCTTCAGGGCGACCTCCTTGATGAACAGGGTCACCACGAAGGCGAGCAGCGCGAACGGCGCCGAGTAGAGGAAGACGTCGCCGACGCCGTGTCCGTACGCGCTCTCCATGACCGTACGGATCGGGCCCGGCAGCTTGTCCATGTCCGGGATCCCGCCGCCCGTGCCGCCCTGGCCCATGGCGCCGGCGGCCTTCGGGCCGAGCTCGGCCAGGCCCTCCTTGACGTAGTCCGTGACCCGGTGGGCCATGACCGCGCCCAGCGCCGAGACGCCGATCGCACCGCCGAGGGAGCGGAAGAAGGTGACGACGGAGGAGGCGGCGCCGAGGTCGGCGGGATCCACCTGGTTCTGGGTGCAGAGCACGAGGTTCTGCATCATCATGCCGAGGCCGAGGCCGAGGACCGCCATGAAGATCGCGATGTGCCAGTACGTCGTGTCGTAGCGGATCGTGCCGAGCATCCCGAGGCCGCCGGCCGCCAGGGCGCCGCCGCTGACCAGCCACGCCTTCCACTTGCCGGTCTTCGTGATGATCATGCCGGAGGCGGTGGACGAGACGAACAGGCCCGCGATCATCGGGATCGTGAGGACGCCGGACATCGTCGGCGACTCGTTCCGCGCCAGCTGGAAGTACTGGCTGAAGAAGACCGTGCCGGCGAACATCGCTACACCCACGAAGAGCGAGGCGAGCGAGGCCAGGGTGATCGTGCGGTTGCGGAACAGGCGGAGCGGGATGATCGGCTCGCTCGCCTTCGACTCGACGAGCACGAAGATCCCGCCCAGTGCGATCGCGCCGAGCACCATGGCGGCGGTCTGCCAGGACATCCAGTCGTACTTGTCACCGGCGAAGGTGACCCAGATGAGGAGCAGGGAGACTGCGGCGCTGATGAAGAAGGCACCGGCCCAGTCGACCTTGACCTTGCGCTTCACGACGGGGAGCTTGAGGGTCTTCTGCAGGACGATCAGCGCGATGAACGCGAAGGGCACGCCCACGTAGAAGCACCAGCGCCAGCCGAGCCAGTCGGTGTCGGTGATGACACCGCCGAGCAGCGGGCCGCCGACGGTGGCGACGGCGAAGGTCGCGCCGAGGTAGCCGCTGTACCGGCCGCGCTCACGCGGGGCGATCATCGCGGCCAGGATGATCTGGGAGAGGGCGGTCAGACCGCCGACGCCGATGCCCTGGACGACACGGCAGGCGATGAGCATGCCGGTGCTCTGCGAGAGACCGGCGACGACCGAGCCCGCGACGTAGATGACCAGGGCTATCTGGACGAGCAGCTTCTTCGAGAACAGGTCCGCGAGCTTGCCCCAGAGCGGGGTGGTCGCGGTCATCGAGAGAAGCGCTGCCGTGACCACCCAGGTGTAGGCGGACTGGCCGCCGCCCAGGTCGGTGATGATCTGGGGGAGGGCGTTGGAGACGATCGTCGAGGACAGGATGGCGACGAACATGCCGAGCAGCAGGCCGGACAGCGCCTCCATGATCTGCCGGTGCGTCATCGGGGCACCGTCCGTCGCGGTGTCCCCTTGCTGGGCGCTCCCGCCGCGCACACCGGTGGCAGGTGTGGTGGTAGCCATCAACTTCCTTCGTTCTCAAGCGTGGTGGGCCCGGCAGTCCCCGAAGGAGTCGCGGAGGCGGGCAAGCAGGTCGGTGAGCAGTTCGACGTCGTCGTCGGACCACTCGGCGAGGGTGCGAGCGAGCATGTCCGTCAGCCGTCGGTCGAGGACGGCGAGCATGGACTCGCCCGCGGAGGTCAGGTGCAGGATGCGGGAGCGCTTGTCGGCGGGGTCGGGCAGTCGCTCGACCCAGCCGCGGTCCACGGTGTGGGCCACGTGGCGGCTGCTGACCGACATGTCGACGGCCATCAGTTCGGAGACCCGGCTGATCCGCATGTCCCCGTGGTGGTGGAGCAGGGCGAGGACGATGGCGGAGCCGCCGGGACAGTCGGCGGGCAGGGTCCGCGCGAGTCCGCGCTTCACCGCTCCGATCGCGCTCACCTGGCGGGCGAGGTTCTCGTAGCGCTTGCCTCTGTCGATCGGATCCATCGGGTCCGTCGGGTCCATCGGGTCCATCGGGCACTCCATGGATGTTGTTGCTTAGGGCAACCATAGAGATGGATGGTTGCTTCAGGCAAACTAAATCGGTCAAACGGCGCTAAAGAATCGGCAAAGGGCGGCCGAGGCAGGATCGGGGTGCGGTTTCGGTGTGGGCCGGGCGTGAGAGAGGGCTACGGGCTTGGGTCCCCCACCCGCACTTCGCTAGGGTCCTGGCTCATGGCACACAACCCCCAAGCACCGTACGGCCAGGGTCAGGCTCCCCAGGGGCAGGGCCCCGAGGCTTACGACCCCGCCGGCAGCACGCAGATGTTCCGCGCCTTCGTCGACGAGGGGGCTCCGCAGCGGCAGCAGCCGCTGACGGCGGCGCCGGCGCCGTCCGGGCCGCGTGTCGGCCTGATCGTCGGCGTCGTCGCGGTGATCGCCGTCCTGGCGGTCGTCGCCTGGCTGGCCCTGGGCTGACCCGCTCGACTCCTCCGCACACCCCGGGTGGGCCGGGTCCGCATCGAGCGGACCCGGCCCACCCTCGGTTCCGGGCGCTGTCGGAACGGCCTGGTCAGGGTGAGCCGGCCGCTCACTGCCAGACGGCCGTGACCTGCCGGGTGTCGATCCGCATGCCCAGCGGCACCCGCCAGGAGTCCACGCACACGCGGTACGTCTGCGTTCGCGTCGCCCCGGCGGTGATCGGCGCGGGCAGGGGCTGGCTGGAGGCGATCGTCCGCCAGTCGATGCCGAGGGCGCCGATGATGTGCGTGGCGAAGGTGACCGTGCCCGAACGGGCCGCCGTGCCCCCGGTGTTCCGGAAGGTGACGGTCACCTGCTCGCACCAGCGCCGGTCGGTGTCCGTGAGAACGGGCGCGGAGACGGTCAGCGCGGCGGGCCGGGGCGCGGGGGAGGGTGAGGACGTGGGGGGCGGTGCCGTGGTCGGGGCCGGGGTGGGCCCTGGACCGCCGGTGCCGGGTGCGGGCGATGTCCCGGGAGCGCTGGAGGGTGTACGGGGCGGGGTGCCGCCGCCGGTCCCCGGAGCCGTTCCGGAAGGGGTGGTGCCGGAGCCGCCGGGCGCGGAGGTCACCGGAGCCGTACCGGAACTCGTACCGGATCCTGTGCTGCCGGTCGAGCCCGAGCCGGCCGATGCGCCCGCCGTGCCTGCGGAGCCGGACGAGGACGCCGTGCCCCCGCCCGCCGTGTCCGACGGTCCTGGCGACGGTGAGGACGGCGTGGGCGCCGGTGACGAGGTGCTCGATGTCGTGCCGCTCGCCGTGGGGCTGTCCAGGGGCACCAGCGTGACCGCGCCCGAGGGAGCGATCGCGCCCTTCGGGGAGGGGCCGGCGCCGACCGCCGCGTACCCCTCACCGTCTCCTCCGCCGCCACAGGCGGTCAGCGCCCCGCCGAGGCAGAGCGCCACCGCCACGAGTCCCGGCTTCCTTCGCCTCATGGGCCACAGTCTGACTGACAGGCCGTCAACAAGGCGGGGTTTTCCGGAAGTCCGTCGCCCGGTCAGGCGTCGGGCTCACCGCCGGGCTCACCGCCGGGTTCGACGTCGGATCAGTCGGATCAGTCGGATCACTCGGATCAGTCGGATCACTCGGATCACTCGGATCCGTCGGATCAGTCGGAGATGAGGCCCTCGCGCAGCTGGGCGAGGGTGCGGGTGAGGAGTCGCGAGACGTGCATCTGGGAGATGCCGACCTCCTCGCCGATCTGCGACTGGGTCATGTTGGCGAAGAAGCGCAGCATGATGATCTGCCGCTCCCTGGGCGGGAGTTTGGCGAGCAGCGGCTTGAGCGACTCGCGGTACTCGACGCCTTCGAGCGCGGTGTCCTCGTAGCCGAGGCGGTCGGCGAGCGAGCCCTCGCCGCCGTCGTCCTCGGGTGACGGGGAGTCCAGGGAGGAGGCGGTGTAGGCGTTGCCCACGGCGAGGCCGTCGACGACGTCCTCCTCCGACACCCCGAGGACCGCGGCGAGTTCGGGGACGGTGGGGGAGCGGTCCAGCTTCTGGGCGAGCTCGTCGCTGGCCTTGGTGAGGGCGAGCCGCAGCTCCTGGAGCCGGCGCGGCACGCGCACCGACCAGGACGTGTCACGGAAGAACCGCTTGATCTCGCCGACGACCGTCGGCATGGCGAACGTCGGGAACTCCACGCCCCGTTCGCAGTCGAAGCGGTCGATGGCCTTGATGAGGCCGATGGTGCCGACCTGGACGATGTCCTCCATCGGCTCGTTGCGGGAGCGGAAGCGGGCCGCCGCGTACCGCACGAGGGGGAGGTTGAGCTCGATGAGGGTGTCGCGGACGTAGGTCCGCTCCGGGCTGTCGGTGGCGGCGCCTTCGTCGGCGAGGGCACGCAGCCGCAGGAACAGGGAGCGCGAGAGGGTGCGGGTGTCGAGGGCGCCGGACGTGGTGGGCAGCGGCGGAGCCGTGCTCTCCACGGTGTCGACGACGCTTCCGACGTGATTCCCGACGGCGCTGTCCGCGGAGCTCCCGGCGGAGCTTTCGGCCGCGGTCGGAGCCGTCGTCTGCGTGGGCACGGGAACGGGCGTGAGCGTGAGCACCTTCGAGCTGCCCAGTTCTGTGGACATGCCACCCCCTTGAGGTCGCGGACGGTCGCGGTGGCCGCGACCATCTGAGGAACGCAGCCTCCACCTGAATACCGGCGGCGGGGCTGCGGCAAACTCGGTTCCAGCAGAATGTCACATGTCGGCAACACGCTGTAGTGACTTGTCGACAAGCAGACGGTGCATTTCCGCAGGAAACAAGGGGTGTACGGCATTTGGGGCGCCGCAGAACTGCTCCGAACCGGTCTACCCGTTCCGGTTATGCCTCGATTCTGTTTGCGGATCTCAAACGCGCGAAGCTGCGGGCGAGGAGCCTTGACACATGCATCTGCGAGACGCCGAGTTCCTGGCTGATCTGAGACTGGGTCAAATTGCTGTAGTAGCGCAGCATCAGGATCCGCTGCTCGCGCTCGGGCAGCTGGACGAGCAGATGGCGGACGAGGTCGCGGTGCTCGACGCCGGCCAGCGCGGGGTCCTCGTAGCCGAGCCGGTCGAGCAGTCCGGGCAGCCCGTCACCCTCCTGCGCCGCCTCCAGGGAGGTCGCGTGGTACGAGCGGCCGGCCTCGATGCAGGCGAGCACCTCGTCCTCGCCGATCCGCAGCCGCTCGGCGATCTCCGCGGTCGTGGGGGAGCGGCCGTGGGCGGTCGTCAGGTCCTCCGTGGCGCCGTTCACCTGGACCCACAGCTCGTGCAGCCTGCGCGGCACGTGCACGGTCCGGACGTTGTCGCGGAAGTACCGCTTGATCTCGCCGACGACCGTCGGCATGGCGAAGGTCGGGAACTGCACGCCCCGGTCGGGGTCGAAGCGGTCGATGGCGTTGATGAGGCCGATGGTGCCGACCTGGACGACGTCCTCCATCGGCTCGTTGCGGGAGCGGAAGCGGGCCGCCGCGTACCGCACGAGCGGGAGGTTGGCCTCGATGAGGGCCCCGCGCACCCGGTGGTGCTCGGGCGTTCCCGGTTCCAGGTGCTTGAGCTGCCCGAAGAGCACCTGGGTGAGGGCGCGGGTGTCGGCACCGCGAGTGCTCTGGGGCCGAGGGCGCGGGGTCTCCGCGCCGCCTGCCTCGTGCTGGGGCGGGACTTGAGGCGCTGTACTGGCCGGCACGTTCACGCCACCCCTTTGGCTGGTCTTGCTGGTCGACTGGGTCAACTACGGTCAACTCATCCGTCAAAAGCGGTCATAGCATCACAAGACATGTCCACTGTGTGCAAGCACCGTATAGCCACGTGTTGAGGGCATGGTGACGCAAAAAGGAGAGGCCAGGGGGAGGTCAGGGGGGATGTCGGCCGGGAAGTCAGCGGGATGTGGGCGGATTACGCTCGGCAAGTCGTGGGAAGTGGCGGGCGTCGCGGGAAGACCTGGTGAGCCGGAAACCCGCGAGGCCCCCCACCATGACGGCGGGGGGCCTCGACGGCGCGGCTGTTCCGGGCGCGACCGCTCCGGGTGGGACTGTGTGGGACTGTTCCGGGTGGGACCGTTCCGGATGTGACTAGAACGCGTAGTCCGCGATCACCCAGGTGGCGAACTCGCGCCACTGGGCGACACCCGCCTGGTGCGCCGGGTGGTCCAGATAGCGCTGGAGGGCGTCCGTGTCCTCGACGGCCGAGTTGATCGCGAAGTCGTACGCGATCGGCCGGTCGGTGATGTTCCAGTCGCACTCCCAGAACGTCAGCTCCGGGATCTGCTCCCCGAGCGCGCGGAACGCCTCGACGCCGGCGACGACGCGCGGCTCATCGCGCTTGACGCCCTCGTTGAGCTTGAAGAGGACCAGATGGCGGATCACGGAGAGGGCTCCTAATTGATGAGCTGCGTCATGAACTCGCCAACGCCCTGCGCGGCGCCGGCAATGCCCTCGAACCCTACTCCCACGAGATCAGCCGCCCGCTTGGGGGAGTTGATGATCGTGTACAGCACAAAGACCGCGACCGCGTACAGCGCGACCTTCCTCGCTTGCACCACTGTTCAGCCCTCCCCTGTCCCCGCCGTACGACCGCGCCACTCTAACCGAGGCTTTATGGACCAAGGGCCCGGAGATCGAGGCCTTTCGCCGCCCCCCGGAAGAGTGACGGCAGAGCAGTATGGATGTCGAGCCCGGAGGATCTGGCAGGAATCCGAAGGGCTTCTGGAACCGGCCCGCACTGCGGGGTCCGCGCCGCGAGCTTCCCCCCTGACCGCGGCGCAGGACTTGCAGGTCCGGTTCTCATCGGGGGGAACGGCTTGTCCCCCCGATGCCGTTCCCCCCGTCCTACGGAGAAGGCCCCGGCCCACGCCACGAGCGCGGACCGGGGCCTTTGCCGTACGTCGATCCGGTCAGCTCTGCGGGAGCGGTTCTTCGGGGCGGACGGCGAGGGCGAGAAGCCCGGGGAACCGGTGGTCGAACTCGCCGCGGCGCAGGCGGTTGACCCGGCGAGGCCCCTCGTCCCGGCTCTCGACGAGTCCGGCCGCGCGCAGCACCGCGAAGTGGTGGCTGATGGCCGCCTTGCCCACGGGTACGTCGAAGCTGCTGCACGTGCGCGCCCAGTCGGCGGAGCCGGCCAGCTCCCGTACGAGGGTGGAGTCGACCTCCGCACGGGCGCGACCCTGCCCACCGTGCTCCCGACGGCCTACGCCCTGCTCCACTTGGTGGCCAGGGTCCAGCCGGGCGAGTCGCTCCTCGTCCACGGCGCGGCCGGCGGAATCGGCACCGCGGTGGGGCAGTTGGCGAAGGACGCGGGCATGGGCGCGGTGTACGGGGCCGTGTCGTCGCGGGCCAGGGCCGCACACGCCCTCGCCCACGGCTACGACGACGTCTTCGTCGGCGACGACTTCCAGGACGGCGTCCGCACCGCGACCGGCGGCCGCGGCGTCGACGTCGCTCTCGACCCCGTCGGCGGCCGGACCCTGAAGGCCTCCCCGACCTCCCTCGCCCTCTTCGGCCGCCTGGTCTCCTGCGGCAACGCCGGCTCGGACGCCCCCTGGAGCGTGGGCCAGCCCGAGCTCTACCCCGCGGGGATCTCGGTCGGCGGCTTCTCCATCCTGGCGCTCGCCGGCACCGACCCCGAAGCCTCCGCTCCCTCTCCGCGCGGGCCTTCGCGAAGGTCGTCGACGGTACGGTCACGGTGCCGGTCACCGCCGAGTACGACCTCTCCGAGGCGGCCGAGGCGCACCGCCTCATGGCCTCACGGGCGAGCACCGGAAAGCTCCTGCTCAGGATCGCGGAGCACCAGGCCGCGCTCACCCCGGAGCCGGTCCACTGACGTCTGGTCAAAAAGAAACCGCCCCCGACCTGTTCTCACAGGTCGGGGGCGGTTCTCAAGAGCGGTAGCGGAGGGATTTGAACCCTCGGTGACTTGCGCCACACTCGCTTTCGAGGCGAGCTCCTTCGGCCGCTCGGACACGCTACCGAGAGAGAGCTTAGCCGAAACTGGCGCTGCGATGAAATCCGTATCCCCGGCGAGGTCAGGAGGGGTGTCAGCGCATACGGAAGCGGGCCGCCGGCGCGTGCGGAAGAAGGCCGTCAGCGCGTACGGAAGAACGCCGTCAGCTGCTCCGCGCACTCCTCGCCGAGCACGCCGTGGATCACTTCGGGGCGGTGGTTGAGACGCCGGTCCCGTACGAGGTCCCAGAGGGAGCCCGCCGCTCCCGCCTTCTCGTCGAGCGCGCCGAAGACCACCCGCTCGACACGCGACTGGACGAGGGCGCCCGCGCACATCACGCACGGCTCCAGGGTGACGACGAGCGTGCAGCCCGTCAGGCGCCACTCCCCGGTCGCCGCGGCCGCTCGCCGCAGGGCGAGGACCTCGGCGTGGGCGGTCGGGTCGCCGGCCGCCTCCCGCTCGTTGTGCGCGCGGGCGAGGACGGCGCCGTCGGGGCCGAGCACGACCGCGCCGACCGGTACGTCACCGGCGGGCGCGGCCGCGTCGGCCTCGGCGAGAGCGAGCCGCATGGCGTCCCGCCAGGGGTCCCGTACGGGGTCGGCGCCGGGCGCCTGTACGGGGCCGGTGTCAGGGTCCCGTACGGGGTCGGCGCCGAGGTCCCGTACGGGGTCGGTGCCAGGCGTCTGTACGGGGTCGGCTCCGAGGTGCCGTACAGGGTCGGCGCCGGACGCCCGTACGGGATCCGTGCCGGCCGTCGGTACGGGGTCGGGGACAGGTACCGCGTGGGTCACTAGCGGACGGCCTCCAGGACCTCCGCGGCGCCCAGCGCGTCCGCGATCACCGCCAGCGCGTCGGTGTCGAGCGCCCGGAGCTCCCGCTCCGAGAGCCCGAGGTCCGCGAGGACCAGCGCGTCGCCCACGGGGGCGGACGGCACGGCCTCGGCGGCCGCGCCGGCCCGCTCGTCGTCGTCATCGGCGTCGGCGACGTCGGCGAGGGGCTCCCCGTCCTCCGTGCCGTCCAGGTCCAGCGACTCGAGCTCGTCGAGCTCGGCGTCGAGGTCGTCGCCGAGGATCTCCCGCGTGAGGATCTCCCCGTACGAGGAACGGGCGGCGGCCGCGCCGTCCGAGACGTAGATCCGAGGGTCTTCCTCACCCTCGATCCGGACGATCCCGAACCACGCGTCCTCCTGCTCGATGTAGACGATCACCGTGTCGTCGTCCGAGGCCTCACGGGCGAGCTCGGCCAGATCCGACAGGGTCTCCACGTCGTCGAGCTCCGTGTCGCTCGCTTCCCACCCGTCTTCGGTGCGCGCGAGCAGTGCGGCGAAGTACACCTGACTCTCTCCCACTGATCAGAGGTGTGACGTTCCGGCGGCGCGCTCCTGATGCCCCGCCCAATCGGCATCGTGACAGAAACAGGGCGCTCAGGAGAGGTCTTCGGCTCTTGCGTCGTGCATCAGTCTGAACGGCACCGCCAACGGGCGGGCGTGCGACCCCGGCGCACACAGGGGGCGCACGCCGGGCCGCGCCGGGCGGTCTCACCAGCGGAAGGTCCGCATGCGCATGGCCTGGCGCATCCGGGCGGCCCGGGCGCGCCGCGGCTGTACGCGCTCGCGCAGCGCCTTGGCCTCGTTCAGTTCGCGGAGGAACTGGGCGCGGCGCCTGCGGCGCTGCACATCGGTCTCCGGTGCCGGCTCGTCGGCCGCCCCCTCGGCGGCTTCCTCGGCCGGTTCTTCCAGGTCGGGCATCGGCCACACCACCCCATCGCTGGGTCCCTGTGCCCCCACCTTCTCCCAGCGGCGTGGGTCGACGCCAGTGCACGGCGGGCTACTGTTGGGTCATGCGTCTCCACGTCGTCGACCACCCTCTGGTGGCCCACAAGCTCACCACCCTGCGCGACAAGCGCACGGACTCCGCGACCTTCCGCCGTCTCGCCGACGAGCTGGTCACCCTGCTCGCCTACGAGGCCACCAGGGACGTGCGGACCGAGCAGGTCGACATCGAGACCCCTGTCACGCCCACGACCGGTGTGAAGCTCTCGTACCCGCGTCCGCTGGTCGTCCCGATCCTGCGCGCCGGGCTCGGCATGCTCGACGGCATGGTCCGCCTGCTCCCGACGGCCGAGGTCGGCTTCCTGGGCATGATCCGCAACGAGGAGACGCTGGAGGCGTCGACCTACGCCACGCGGATGCCGGAGGACCTCTCGGGCCGCCAGGTGTACGTCCTGGACCCGATGCTGGCGACCGGCGGCACGCTGGTCGCGGCGATCCGGGAGCTGATCAAGCGCGGCGCCGACGACGTGACCGCGGTCGTGCTCCTCGCCGCCCCGGAGGGCGTCGAGATCATGGAGCGCGAGCTCGCGGGCACGCCGGTGACCGTCGTGACGGCCTCGGTCGACGAGCGGCTCAACGAGAACGGCTACATCGTCCCGGGCCTGGGCGACGCGGGCGACCGCATGTACGGCTCTGCCGAGTAGCAGCTCCGCCGGCTCTGCCGAGTAGCAGCTCCGCCGGCTCTGCCGAGTAGCAGCTCCGCCGGCTCTGCCGAGTAGCAGCTCCGCCGAGTAACAGCTCCGCCGGCTCTGCCGAGTAACAGCGCAGCTCCTCAGGAGTACGTCAGCACTTACCTGTCGGTACGGGCGCGGGCTTGGTCAGGGCGACCAGGGCCGCGTCCGCCGTCGTCTTCGGGGACAGCGTCTTGAACGCGGTCCCGATGATCAGGTCCACGTCCGTCGTGCCCCGGGTGTCCGTCTTGGTCGTGGCGCCCTTGAGCTGGGTGCCGAGGACCGGGAAGACGCCCTTGGTGGCCGTGGGCGCGCCGAGCAGCAGCCCCGCGCCGGGGACCTTCTTGTCGAAGGCGGCGGGCGCGTTCCCCACCTTGCCGATCTTGAAGCCGCGCTTCTTGAGCTCGTCCGCGGTCGTCTTGGCGAGTCCGCTGCGCGGGGTCGCGTTGTAGACGTTGACCGTGATCTGGCCGGGCTTCGGGAGCGCGGCGACGGGCGGTGTCGTCGCCTTGGGCGCGGGTTTGCAGTCGGTCTGCTTCCCGGCGGTCGTCTTCGTGCCCTCGTCGCCCGAGAAGACGTCGACGAGCTGGAGCGTGCCCCAGCCGGCCGCGCCGAGCACGACCACGGAGGCCGCGGCCGCGAGGATGATCCTGCGCCGGCGGTGGGGGCGGCGCATGCGCGGGTAGACATCCCCCGTGATGCGGTACTTTCCGCCCATTCCGGGGGGAGTGAGCATGCTCATGAACGCAGCGTAATGCCGCCCGTCGGCGATGCCTACTTGATGATCATGTGATCGCGTCCGGATGGGGGCGAACTGACCCCGAAAGGGTCAGTCGCGGGTCACGCGGGGGCTCAGTCCATTTCCAGGACGCGGGCGTGCAGCACCTGGCGCTGCTGCAGTGCCGCGCGGACGGCGCGATGCAGTCCGTCCTCGAGGTAGAGGTCGCCGCGCCACTTCACGACGTGCGCGAAGAGGTCGCCGTAGAAGGTGGAGTCCTCGGCGAGCAGCGTCTCCAGGTCCAGCTGGCCCTTGGTGGTGACCAGCTGGTCGAGGCGGACCGGGCGCGGCGCGACGTCCGCCCACTGCCGGGTGCTTTCCCGGCCGTGGTCGGGATACGGCTTTCCGTTTCCGATGCGCTTGAAGATCACACGGAAAGCCTACCGGGCAAGCGGCTCCCGGCGCAGCCACGCGAGGGCGATGGGATGCTGGTGCAAACCGTGTCAAAAGCGAAATCAAGGTGCCCTCATGAGCGTCAGTGAGCAGAGCGAACAGTCGCCCGCACCCCTTGCGGGGCCCGCCGCCGAGATCGCCGCCGGGTACGCCTTCGACGGCGCCGCGCTCGATCTGGGGGCGCTGCTCTGGGACGGCGTCTGTCACCCGGACGCGCCGGTCCGCATCCCGCTCCCGATGCTGAACCGCCACGGTCTTGTGGCCGGCGCGACCGGCACCGGCAAGACGAAGACGCTCCAGCTGATCGCCGAGCAGCTCTCGGCCCACGGCGTGCCGGTCTTCCTCGCCGACATCAAGGGCGACGTCTCCGGGATCTCGGCCCCCGGCGAGGACGGCGAGAAGGTGCGGGAGCGGGCCGCGCAGGTCGGCCAGGAGTGGCGGGGAACGGGCTTCCCCTGCGAGTTCTACGGGCTCGGGGGCATCGGCCCGGGCATCCCGGTGCGTGCCACGGTGACCAGCTTCGGCCCCGTCCTGCTCTCGAAGGTGCTGCGGCTCAACCAGACGCAGGAGCAGTCGCTCGGCCTGATCTTCCATTACGCCGACTCCAAGGGGCTCGAACTGGTCGACCTCAAGGACCTGCGGGCGGTGGTGGCCTTCCTGGTCTCGGACACCGGGAAGGGCGAGCTGAAGGGGATCGGCGGGCTCTCGACGGCCACGGCCGGGGTGATCCTGCGGTCGATCACGGCCTTCGAGCAGCAGGGCGCGGGGGACTTCTTCGGGGAGCCGGAGTTCGACACGGCCGCGTTGCTGGGGACGGCGGCGGACGGGCGCGGCACCGTCTCGGTCCTGGAGCTGCCGGCCGTGCGGGACAAGCCGCAGCTCTTCTCGACCTTCCTCATGTGGATGCTCGCGGACCTCTTCGACGAACTGCCGGAGGTCGGCGACCTGGAGAAGCCGAAGCTGGTCTTCTTCTTCGACGAGGCGCACCTGCTGTTCAGCGGGGCGTCGAAGGCGTTCCTGGAGTCGATCACACAGACGGTCCGGCTGATCCGCTCGAAGGGCGTCGGGATCTTCCTCGTGACCCAGACGCCGAAGGACGTTCCCTCGGACGTGTTGGCGCAGCTCGGCAATCGGGTGCAGCACGCGCTGCGCGCCTTCACCCCGGACGACGCGAAGGCCCTCAGGGCGACCGTGCGGACCTTCCCGAACTCCGCGTACGACCTGGAGGAGGTGCTCACGGGGCTCGGCACGGGCGAGGCGGTGGTCACCGTACTGAGCGAGAAGGGCGCCCCGACCCCGGTGGCGGCGACCCGGCTGCGGGCGCCCGAGTCGCTGATGGGGCCGATCGACGCGGCCGCCCTGGACGCGGCCGTGAAGGGTTCGCCGCTGTACGGGCGGTACGCGGAGGCGGTGGACCGGGAGTCGGCGTACGAGCGGCTGACGGCCGAGCAGCGGGCGGCGGAGGCGGCGGCGCTGGAGGCCGCGGCGGCGAAGGAGGCAGAGAAGGCCGAGAAGGAGGCCGAGAAGGCCTCCGGACAGCAGGGAGCGAGGGCTCCTCGTCCAAAGGAGGAACCCTCGCTCGCCGAACAGGTGGTGGGCAGTGGGATCTTCAGATCCCTCGCCCGGTCGGTCGGCACCCAGCTGGGCCGGGAGATCAGCCGCTCGATCTTCGGTACGGCCCGCCGGAGGCGCTGACCTGCTCGGTGCTTACTCGGTGACCTCGTGGTGGTCGTCGTGCAGGCCGCCGCCGCTGCCCGCGTCGCCCTGGGTCGGGACGGAGACGACCGGCTTGCGCAGGGAGGAGATGTCGTGGGCGTAGGTGCCCACGGCGTTGGCGATGACGTCGATGTTGACGTCGAAGGCCGTCATGTCGATGTTGCTGATGTCGTCGCCCTTGGCGTGGTAGTTCACGTCGTACGCGACACCCGCCTCACCGCCGTACTTGGCGGCCTGCGCGGCGGTCTTGATGCCCTCGGCGCCGGTGAAGGTGCCGCCGGAGGGGATGCCGACGCCGATGAACGGGCCGTAGTCGGAGCGGCCGGTGAAGTCGGTGCCCTCGTGGGGGACCCCGCGCTTGTCCATGAAGTCGGTGATGTCGCGCTCCAGTTGGGCCGAGCCCTCCGGGCCCGCCTCGGCGCCGACGCCGTCGGAGTTGTCGCCGTCGTACACGAACAGGCCGTAGTTCGGCGAGGCGATCATGTCGAAGTTGAGGTAGAGCTTGATCTCGCTCTTGTCGAGCGCGGTGAGGTTGTCCACGTAGTGCTTGGAGCCGAGGAGGCCGACCTCCTCCGCCGACCACCAGGCGAAGCGGACCTTGTTGCGGACCTTGGCCTTCGACTCGGCGAGCTCCAGGGCGGTCTGGAGGAGACCGGCGGAACCGGAGCCGTTGTCGTTGATGCCGGGTCCTGCGGTGACGGAGTCGAGGTGCGAGCCGAGCATCACGGTGTTGGCGGCGTTGCCGCCCCTGGTCTCCGCGATGACGTTGTTGGTGGAGCGCTTCTCCTGGAGCTGGCGGATCTCCACGGAGAGGGAGACCGGGCCGTTCGCGAGGTCGGCGGCGAGCGCCGTGCCCTCGGCCAGGCTGATACCGCCGGTCGGGATCTTTCCGGCAGCGGGGTCGCTGAGGGTGCCGGAGAGGGTGCCTTCGACGTTGTTGTAGACGAGGGCGACGGCGGCGCCGGCCGCGGCGGCGTTCTGCTGCTTGATGGCGAAGCTGCAGCCGCCGCGCTTGATCAGGGCGATCTTGCCGGTGAAGGTGCCGGAGGCGAAGTCGCCCGGCTCGCAGCCGGTGGTGCCGTCGGCGTCGACGGGCACGGCCGCGAGGGCCGCCGTGGTGCCGCCGACCGGCGTGGACTTGGTGTACGTCATCGCCTTGACGTCGAGCGCGCGGGGCGCGGGGGAGACGACCGAGCCCTTCTCGGCGAGCGTCTCCGTGTAGATGAAGTCGAACTTCTGGTACGTGACGTCGTAGCCGGCCTTCTTGAGCTTCGTGTACACGTACGCGGCGGAGGCGTCGTGCCCGAGCGTCCCGGCCGCGCGGTTACCGCCGGCCGAGTCGGCTATCGCCTGGAACTTCTGCAGGTGCTTGAAGGCCTCCTGGGCGGAGGTCTCGTGGACCAGCTTCTTCGCCAGCCGGGCGGCGTCGCGGGCGGGCGCGGCCGCGGGGTCCTGGCCGGCGGTGGCGGGAGAGGCGAGCACCAGCGGGGTGGCGAGGGCGGCCGCGGCCAGAATGGCCGCGGCACGGCGCTGGGTTGCGTTCACAGAAGTCCTTCCCGATACGGACGAGGTTGAGGGGAAGTTAGCGATCTCGGGGGGGTTCTGTGAACAGCTTCTGCGTAATTCCTGTCACCTTGAGAAGGATTGACATCTGGAATTATCAATTCCTCGATTTTTTAGGGCTCTTGTCAGCCTTGGCGGCATTCGCCGCTTTCGCCGCCGCCTTCATCCCCTGCTTGTGGGCCCGCACCTTCGCGAGCGACTCGGGCCCGGTGATGTCGGCGGCCGAGCGGAACGAGCCCTGCTCGCCGTACGGCCCCGCCGCCTCCCGCCAGCCCGTGGGCCGCACCCCGTACTGCTTGCCCAGGAGGGCCAGGAAGATCTGCGCCTTCTGCTTCCCGAAGCCGGGCAGGGCCTGGAGCCGCGCGAGCAGCTCCTGCCCGGTCGCCACGTCCGCCCAGACAGCCTCCGCGTCGCCCCCGTACTCCTCCACCAGGAACTGGCAGAGCTGCTGCACGCGCTGGGCCATCGACCCCGGGAAGCGGTGCACGGCCGGCTTCTCGGAGAGCAGCGCGGCGAACTCCTCCGGGTCGCGGACGGCGATCTCGTGGGCGTCGAGGTCGTCGGCACCGAGCCGCGAGGCGATCGTGTACGGGCCGGAGAACGCCCACTCCATCGGGACCTGTTGGTCCAGGAGCATGCCGACGAGCGCGGCGAGCGGTGAACGCCCGAGGAGCGCGTCGGCCTCGGGCCGCTGGGCGAGGTGGATGTCGGGGGGAGTGGACTTGGGGCTCATGGTTCGATCATCCCGCCCGCGCCGGACGCCCGCCCGGTGGATACACCCTTCCCTGAGCTCTTCCCCGAGCTCCGGGCTACGCCCCGGCAGCGGGGACCCCCTTCGCGAAGCGGTCCATGGCAGCGAGGATCAGGTCCCGGGTCCGCTCGTCGCCCAGGTGCCCGGCGTCCTCGATCACGTGCAGTTCGGCGTCCGGCCAGACGCGGGTCAGCTCCCAGGCCGTGGTGGGCGGACCGGCCATGTCGAGCCGGCCGTGGATCAGGACCCCGGGGATGCCGCGGAGCCGATGCGCGTCGCGGATCAGGGCGCCTTCCGTGAGCCACGCTCCGTGCGCGAAGTAGTGGGAGCAGATCCGGACGAAGCCGAGCCGGGTGTCGTCGACCCGGTCGGTGTACGGGGTGCCCTGGCCCTCCAGGGAGAGGACCGCGTCCTCCCAGGTGCACCAGTCCGCCGCGGCCTTCTCCCGGACGACCCGGTCGGGGTGGTTCATCAGGGCGGAGTACGCGGCCACGAGCTCGGCGGCGCCCACCTGGTCTTTCGCCCTGTCGGTCGCCGCCCCGTCGGCCCTGTCGGTCCCGTCAGTCTCGTCGGCCCCGTCGGCCCTGTCGGCCCCGGCCCGGAAGCGGTCGTGGGCTTCGGGGAAGAAGCGGCCGGCGCCCTCGTACAGCCAGGCGATCTCCGAGCGGCGCGTGGTGGTGACGGACGCGATCACGATCTCCGTGACGCGCTCGGGGTACGCCTCCGCGTACGCCAGGATCAGCGTGGAGCCCCAGGAGCCGCCGAAGAGCAGCCAGCGGTCGATCCCGAGGTGCTCGCGCAGCCGCTCCATGTCGGCCACCAGGTGCGCGGTGGTGTTCACGGACATGTCAGCGGCCGGGTCGCTCGCGTGCGGGGTGGAGCGTCCGCAACCGCGCTGGTCGAAGAGGACCACCCGGTACGCCGCCGGGTCGAAGTAGCGCCGGCTGCGCGGCGAGGACCCGGAGCCCGGCCCGCCGTGGACGACGAGCGCGGGCCTGCCCGCCGGGTTGCCGGAGACCTCCCAGTGGATGAGGTTGCCGTCGCCCACGTCGAGCAGGCCCTGGTCGTACGGTGCGGTCTCGGAGTACATCCGGCCGAGCCTACGACCTGCGCCGGTGCGCTGCCGTCGCGTTCCCCGCTTCCTCCCCGCTTCCCTCCGGGCCTCCTGCCGGAGTCCTTCTACCGCCCCTTGACCCGTACCAGCGGGTCCTCGCACCACTCCAGGAGCGAGGCCCACTCCCCGTACCCCGAGTCGGGGTTGAGGTGCGCGCCGCCCGGGACGTGGTCCGTGTCGAGGCCGAGCGGGGTGCCGTAGTGGACGTCGGCGCCCTCGGGGCAGTAAGGGTCCCCGTCCCCGTACACGAGCCGCGCCCGTACGCCCGTCTCCGACAGGTCGAGCCCGTCGGCGAACGCGGCGATCGCCGGGATCGACGCGGTCACCGGCGGCGAGGGCGGGGCGACGAGCAGGACCCGGTCGGCGGCCGGCCGCCGCTCCCCGGCCCGTAGCCACAACAGCACCGACAGGCTGTGCGCGAGCACCACGAACTCCCCGTCGGCCGGCCGCTCCCCGTGCTCCGTCAGCGCGGCGAGCCAGTCGTCGAGCACGGGCGCGTCGGCGTCGGGCAGCTGCGGATACCGCACCTCGTGCCCGCGCGCCCGCAGCTCCCCGGCGAGCCAGTGCTGCCAGTGACCCGGCGGACGGTGGTTCTGGAAGCCGTGCAGGATCAGATACGTGGTCATGCCACGATCCTGCGGCCGGTGCCCGCTCCCGGTCCACCACCGTCCACGGATCGGGCCGGCCGGGGTGGTTGCGGGCGGACCGGTGCGGGGTGGTCGGTGCGGGGGTGGTGGTCGGCCGCGCCCGTACGCCCGCCTTCAGCTCCGCAGGGTCAGCAGCTCCCGTACGCCCGCCTTCAGTCGCTCGCTCGACAGCTCCTGCTCGACGGTCAGATGGTGCATGACGTCCGGGGAGAACGGCGCGAGGGTCAGGTGCGCGAGGAGCGTGGCGTCGGAGCCCGGTCTCAACTCCGCGATGATCAGCGAGACATGGGTGTGCATCACCCGGTAGGCGCCGCTGTGGTAGCGGGCGCGGGGCGCCGCCGAGTGGGCGGCGAGCAGGATCTCGCGCTGCTCGCGGACCCGGTCGACGAGCGCGTCGAGGAAGGCGTCGAGCCGCTCGGCGGCCGGGGCGCCGGGGCCGAGCGGCGGCGGGCCGCTCATGTACGACTCCTGGAACTGGCGCTCGCGGTCGTCGAGCAGGGCCCACAGGAGCTGGGAGACGTCGCCGAAGCGGCGGTAGACGGTGCCGACGCCGATGCCGCTGGCGTGGGCGACCTGGTTCATGGTGACGGCCTCGGGGCCGTCCTCGGCGACGATCCGGGCGGCCGCGTCGAGGATCTTCCGACGGTTGCGGGCGGCGTCGGCGCGCTCGGGGGCGGGGCTCCCGCCGCCGGTGGGGAGCAGGCTGAGCATCGGCGCCGCCGCGTCCCTGGCCTGCGGTTCTCTCGTGCTCATCTGCCGACTCCTGTCCTTCGCCGTTCGCCCGCGCTCGCCCGTGTCCGCCCGCGCTCCCCCTGGATCGCCTCTCGGTCGCTTCTCAGCCCCTCGATGTGAGCATACCTGCCGCCCTTGTAAACCGGATAGCAATCCGATTAACCTCGGAACAGCGAAACGGAAAGTCATCCGGTTGAGGGAGTTCGTCATGTCCGTGAAGGTCGCCGTCATCTACTACTCGGCCACCGGTGCCGTTCATCAGCTCGCCCAGGCCGTCGCCGAGGGCGCCGAGAAGGCCGGCGCCGAGGTGCGCCTGCGCCGGGTGCCCGAGCTCGCCCCGGACGCCGCCGTCGACGCGAACCCGGCCTGGCGCGCCCATGTCGACGCCACCGGTGACGTGGAGATCGCCACGCTGGACGACCTGGAGTGGGCCGACGCGTACGCGCTGGGTTCCCCGACCCGCTTCGGCAACGTCGCCGCCCAGCTCAAGCAGTACGTCGACACCTCGGGCGGCCTGTGGCAGCGCGGCGTCATGGCGGACAAGCCGGCCACGGCCTTCACCAGCGCCCACAACCTCCACGGCGGCAACGAGTCGACGCTGCTCGCGCTCTACAACACCTTCCACCACTGGGGCTCGGTCATCGTCTCGCCCGGCTTCACCGACCCGGCCGTCTACGCGGCCGGCGGCAACCCCTACGGCACCTCGCACCCCGGCGCCAACGGCGCCCCGGAGGAGAACGTCCTCCAGGCCGCCCGCTACCAGGGCGCGCGCCTGACACGGATCGCGAAGCGCCTGAAGGGCCTCGCGGACGACTGACGGCCGAGGTGTGAGAGACCAGAAACGCCGAGCGCCCCCGGGAAACCCCGGGGGCGCTCGGCGGGCGCGACGCTTCTCGGCCTGGCCCTACTGGCCCTACTGGCCCTACTGGCCTACGCCAGCGAAAGGAAGAGCTTCTCCAGGCGCGCGCGCATGGCGTCCCGGTCCTCGCCGTTCTTGCGGCCGTCCTCGATGTCGGTCAGACACTGCTGGAGCCCGGTCGCGATGATCGCGAACCCGGCCCGGTCGAGGGCCCGCGACGCGGCGGCGAGCTGGGTCACGACCTCCTCGCAGTCCCGGCCCTCCTCGATCATCCGGATCACGCCCGCGATCTGGCCCTGGGCCCGGCGCAGCCGGTTCAGTACCGCCTTGAGCTCCGCGCCCGCGAGATCGAGTTCCACGACTACTCCTCCACAAATACCCCAGGGGGTAATTTACTCCCCAGCACGGAGCTAAGGCCTGTCCGAAGACCAAGGATGACACCTGCCATGAACGAACCCCTCTCGCTCGATGCCGACCAGGCCCGTACGCGGCTGGCCGAGCTGACCGTGGTCGACGTGCGGACGCCCGGCGAGTACGCCTCCGGGCACCTCCCCGGAGCCCTCAACGTCCCGCTCGACCAGCTCGGCCGCGCCGTGCCCGAGCTCCGGGAGGCGGCGGCCCGCGGCGAGCTGCTCGTCGTGTGCCAGTCGGGCGGCCGCTCGGCGAGCGCCTGCGCACGGCTCGCCGCGCACGGCGTCGCCGCGATCGACCTCGCGGGCGGTACGAGCGGGTGGGCGGCCCGCGGGCACGTCCTCGACCGGCCGGCGGGCGCCCCGGCGAAGCCGGTCTGGGCGATGGACCGGCAGGTCAGGCTGGTGGCCGGTGCGCTGGTCCTGCTCGGCCTGGCGCTGGGTCTGCTCGTCCATCCGGCGTTCCACCTGCTCGCGGCGGGGATCGCGGGCGGGCTCGTCTTCTCGGCTCTCACGAACACCTGCGGCATGGCCCTGATGCTGGGGAAGCTTCCGTACAACCGGCGGGCGGGGGCCGGGGCCGGCCCGAGCCTGGACGTGACGCTCGCCCGCCTGCGCGGGGCGGCGTAACGGATGCTCGCGCGGCCGCGTCAGGCGGCGTAGCGGCGGAGGAACATCTCGACCCCGTCCGTGACGAGCCGCTCGCTCAGCTCCTCGGCGAGCTCGGTCCCGTACTGCTCGAAGACCATCTGCGGGAAGACGAGCAGCGAGTACAGCTGGAGGACCGCGACCTCCAGGTCGGGGATCTCCAGGAGGCCCCGGTCGGCGAGGGTCCGCAGCGCGTCGGCGACGGCAGGGTGATGGCCGGCCGGGCCGTGTGCGCGCCAGGCGCGGCCCAGCTCGGGGAAGCGGTGGAGCTCGGTGGCGACGAGGGTGCGCAGGGCGCGGCCCTCGTCGTCGGCGCGTACGGCCCTGGCCCAGGCGTGGCCTGCGTCGGTGAGGGCTGCCTTGAGTGCGTCGGGCCCCTCGGCGGTGACGAGCAGCGCGAGGTCCGGTCCCTCGGCCTCCTCGCCCCGGGCCAGGGGCTCGTCGAGGGCGCCGGCGACGACGGCGGTGAAGAGCGCTTCCTTGCTGCCGAAGTGGTTGTAGACGGTGACCTTGGAGACACCGGCCTCGGCGGCGATGGCGTCCATGCCGACACCGAAGCCCTCGCGGAGGAAGAGGTCGCGGGCGGCCCGTACGACGGCCTGGCGCTTGCGGGCGGCGCGGGGGCCGCTGGGCGCGGGCTTGGGTGCGGCGGGACCGTCCGAGGGCTGCGCGTTCATGCCCCTCACCTTACAACGCCAACTGTACCGTTGAGTTCAACTGTACTGTGCCGTACAGTTCAGTTATGACGGCTCACCGAGACGCACAAGCCCACACCCATGCCCACCCCCCTGCGTACTCCGCCCCTCACCGGCCCCCTCACCCCCACCCCCACCCCCGCCGCTGGACGGCCCTGGCCCTGATCTGCGCGGCCCAGTTCATGCTGATCCTCGACGTCACCGTCGTGAACGTCGCGCTGCCCGCGCTCTCCGCCGACCTCGACCTCGGGCGCTCCGCCCTGACCTGGGTCGTCACCGCGTACACCCTCTGCTTCGGCGGGCTCATGCTCCTGGGCGGCCGCCTCGCCGACGCCGTGGGCGCCCGCCGCGTGCTCCTCACGGGCCTCGCGCTCTTCACGGCCGCGTCCCTCGTCTGCGGCCTCGCCGCGAACGCCCCCGTCCTGCTCGGCGGCCGCATCGCCCAGGGCGTCGGTGCCGCGCTCCTCTCCCCGGCCGCGCTCGCCCTCGTCACGACGGCCTTCCACGGCGCCGAGCGGGCCAAGGCCCTCGGCGCCTGGGCGGCGATCGGCGGCACCGGCTCGGCGGTCGGCGTCCTGCTCGGCGGAGCCCTCACCGAGGGTCCGGGCTGGCCCTGGGTCTTCTACGTCAACGTCCCGGTGGGCCTGGCCCTGCTGATCGCCCTCCCGAAGGTCCTGCCGGACAACCGACCGGGGGGCAACCGGCCCGGGGACAACCACGCGGGGGCCCACCGGCCCGGGAACAACCGCGCGGGTGGGGACAGCCAGGCCGCCGGGGACAACCACGCGGGTGGGGACAGCCAGGCCGCCGGGGACAACCACGCGGGTGGGGACAGCCAGGCCGCCGGGGACAACCACGCGGGTGGGGACAACCAGGCCGCCGGGAACAACCGACCCGGGCGCACGAAAACCCGCCTGGACGTCCCCGGCGCACTGCTCGTGACCACCGCCACCGGCGCGCTCGTCTACGGCCTCGTCCAAGCGGGCGACTCCGGCTGGGGCTCCGCCGCGACCCTGCTGCCCCTGCTCGGCGCACTCGCGCTCTACGGGATCTTCGCGGCGGTCGAGCGGGCGAGCAGTGCCCCGCTGATGGACCTCAGGATGCTGACGCGGCGCCCGGTCGTGGCCGGCTCGCTCCTCATGCTGGTCGCGACCGCGCTCCTGATCTCCTTCTTCTTCCTGGGCTCGATGCAGCTCCAGCACGTCTACGGCCTCGGGGCCCTCCGTACAGGCCTGCTCTTCCTGCCGATCGCCCTCACGACCGCGATCGGCGCCCACCTCGGCTCGCGCCTGGTGACGACGGCGGGCCCGCGCGCCTGCGCCACCGGTGGCCTGGCCCTGGCGGCCCTCGGCTGCCTGCCGCTGACGTTCCTCACTCCGGGCGCCAACCCGTGGGCCACCCTCCTGCCCGCCCTCGCCACGGCGTCCTTCGGCCTCGGCGCGGTCTTCGTCGCGGCGACCACGACCTCCCTGGGCCTGATCGCCCCGCACGAGGCCGGCCTCGCCTCCGGCATCGTCAACACCTTCCACGAGGTCGGCGGCTCCATCGGCGTCGCCGCCGTCTCCTCGCTCGCCCTCACCGCCACCACGGAAGCGACACCCACGGGCTTCACCGCGGCCTTCACCCTCTGCACGATCACAGCGACCGCCGCAGCCCTGACGGCCCCCTTCCTCATCCCCCGAGGCACCCCCCGCCCGACGGGCGGCCCCCACGGGGTGCACTGAGGAGGCGGGCCGGGACCCGCGCGGTCGGCGAGACGGCGACCGGGCGGATCCGCGCGTTCAGTCCTGACTCGGGCCCCGCTCGTCGACCGGGCGGATCACCACCGCGTACTCCGGGGCGCCGGCCGGGGCCGGGCAGCGGGCGACCTGGGCGGCGATCTCCGTGACGCGGTCCAGGGAGGCGCAGTCGAGGAGCCAGTAGCCCGCGAGGACCTCCTTGGTCTCCGCGTACGGGCCGTCGGTGACGACCGGCCTGCCCTGGGCGTCCACCGTCACGAAGCGGGTCTCGGACGGGGCGGCGAGGCCCTGGCCGTCGAGCATCTCGCCGCTGGCGTTCAGCTCGGTGTTGATCGCGTTCATGTGCGCGAACATCGCCTTGAGATCCGTCTTGCTCCAGGCGGGGCTCTCGGCGGAGCCGCGGCCCACCATCGCCTCGTAGTCGGCCTGCGAGCCCTGCACCATCACCAGGTACTTCATGACGTCCTCCTTGCATCCGTACGTCCGTACGTCCGTACGTCCGTGTCGGTACTGCCTCTCGCAGGAGAGTCGGAGCCGCCGGACGGTTCTCGACACCGCGCGGACTTCGGCCGGAAAAACGGGAGAAATCACCCGACCGTCCCATGATTCCCGAGTGGACGTCTTCAGCTTCTCCGCCGCCTTCATCGCCTTCTTCTCCGTCGTCGGCCCACCGAAGGTCCTGCTCGCCTTCGCCGGCCTCGCCCAGATCCACCCCCTCAGGCAGCTCCGCACCATCGCCCTCATCTCCTCGGGCGCGGCCGTCCTCGTCGGTCTGGTCACCGGCATCACGGCCCCCTGGCTGCTCAACCTCTTCCACATCAGCACGCCCGCCCTCCAGCTCGCGGGCGGCGTCATCTTCTTCCTCTACGCCGTCGGGCTCGTCCTCGGCCTCCACATCGGCTCCGACGGCCCCCACCAGGACGCCCCCGACCTGGTCAGCGGGGTGCGGGAGCTGCTCACGCCGTACGTCGTCAGCCCGCTCGCCATGACGGCCGTCCTCATCGAGGCCGCCGCCCGCGACTCCTTCAGCTGGCGCTCGACCGTCGTCGGCGCGTACGTGTCCGTCATCGCCCTCGACCTCGTCTGCGTCCTGCTCCTCACCCACGTCCTGCGCCGCACCCACCACGCCACCATCGAGCTCCTCGGCCGCCTCCTGGGCCTGCTGCTCGCCGCCGTCGGCGTCGACCTCGTCCTCGACGGCCTCTACGACCTGGGGGTTCCAGGCCTCGGCGACCGCCACTGAGACCGGGAGGATCAGCGCGCGGTGAGCTCCCGTTCCAGCGGGGTGCGGAAGCGGGGCGTCACCCGTACGTCCCCCACCCAGGCCGCGAGCCGCGCCGCCTCCGCCCCGATCGCCCGCTCCGCCTCCCGGCCCACGTCGGCCAGGAGCCGGTGGACGATCTCGCCGTCGTCCGGACGCTGCGCCCAGACACCGACGATCCGGCCGTCCCACCACACCGTCGGCGCGATGTTCCCGCTCCGGTCGTACAGCGCGGCCCGGTGCTCGGGATCCTGGTACCAGTCCCGGTCCTGCCAGCCCATCGCCGTCGGGTCGAGCGCGGGCAGCAGCGCCGCCCACGGCTCCGGCGCCGGTACGGGGTCGAGGTCGCCCGGCAGGACGAAGCCCGTCCGCCCGGCCCCGGACCCGGATCGGGCGGTCGCCCCGGCCCCTGCCCCGGACCCGCCCAAGGTCACCGGCACCGCCCCGACCGCGGCGAGCGCCCCGCGCACGTCCGTGACCTTCCACCCCGTCCACCACTTCAGATCCGCCTCGGTCGCCGGACCGCAGGCCGCGAGCCAGCGCCCGATCAGCTCCGCCCGCGCCTCCGCCGCCGGCACCGGCGGATGCTCATCGGCGAGCTTCCAGCGGAAGCGGCTCGACGTCCACGTCCCCTGCGGCCGCCCCCGGACGATCCGGCCCGCCATGCCGAGGACCCGCAGCACCCGGCTCGCGACGGACTGGACGCCCTCCTGGCGGGTGCCGGGCCCGTACACGAACGTCTCCCGCAACCTCGTTACGGCCGCGCCCAGTTCGGTGCCGGTCGCCTCCCCGCGTACGGCCAGCTCGGCGAGGACGAGGCGCTCGGTCTCCGCCAGCCAGGCCTCGTCGAAGGAGCTGCCCTCCACCAAGTGGCTTACCAGCAAGGTTCGTTCGCGGACGGCGGCCGGGTGGGTCGTCGAGGACTGCACGGCGGACGCGAGGGAGGCCGGGACGACGAAGACCGTGTGCCGCATGCCGTGCATCCGGACCAGGGACCGGTCCTCGTACAGCGCCCGCTCGGTCGTGGCGACCGGCCCGGCGTCACCGGCCAGCCGGGCCCCCACCGCGAGGAACACGCTCGCGGGGTCCGTCCCGTGCAGCGCCACCAAGGAGTTCCCGACCTCCTCCGCCGTCGCCGCCCGCGTGGCCGAGGCCAGCCGGTGCCGTACCGCGAGCCGGGCCCGGCGCTCGGCGTCGTCGATCGTCCGCGTGCCCGTGTGCGTGTGGGGGCGTGTGTGCGTCGTGTCGCTCATGGGGCCAAGCATGGAGTCAGGCACGGGCCGGAGTGAGGAAGTCCGTCACCATCGTCACGAACTCGTCCTCCTTCTCGAAGAAGGCGACATGACCGGCGTCGATCTCCGCGTACACGCTGCCGCTGATCGCCGCGTGCAGCGCCCGGCTGTTCTCCACCGGTACGGTCGCGTCCCGCGCGCAGCCCACGACCAGCGTCTCCGTCGCGATCCGGGGCAGCAGCTCCCGGATGTCGATCTCCAGGTCGAGCGCCACGTGCCGCAGGGTGCCGGGGGTGGGCGGCATGTTCGGGATCAGCGCCTCGACGCCCTCGCGGCCGATGCCGTTGAGGAAGCCGCGGCTGAACCCGGTCATCGTCACGCTCCGCCCGAAGACCGCCGGGTCGTACGCACCGAGCCGCTGCCACAGCGTGAACAGGTTCCGCAGGTACTCGTCGCTGTCGGTGTGCGCCCAACCCGCCACCAGGACCAGCTTGTTCACCAGGTCGGGGCGGAGAGCGGCGACGGCCGCCGAGACCGGGGAGCCCATCGAGAAACCGAGCAGGTCGACCGGCCCGGTACCGGCGGCCTCGATCACCGCGATCACCTGCGCGGCGAGCGACTCGACCGTCAGCGGCCCGCCGTCGTCGACGGTCCGGTCGGCGCCGGACAGGTCCAGGGTGACGACGGTGCGGTCGACGGTGAAACGGGGCGCGGTCTGCCCCCAGTTGATGACGGAACCGCCGGAACCGGTGCCGTGGACGAGAAGGAGGGCGGGACGACCGGCAGCCGAGCCCCGGCCGTCGTCGTGGACGTCGCCTTGGACGTCGCGTCGGACGCCGTCGTGGACGCCGTGGTGGACGTCGCCCCGGACGTCGTCGTGGACATCGCCCTGGGCGACGTGGTGGATGTCGTAGTGGACGAGGGCGGTGCAGACGGTGACGGTGGCCATGATCGCTGCTCCCGGTGGAGGGGGTGAGTGGCTGACGCCGAGGACTCTGCCGACCTGCGGGAACGGGCGGGAGAGCCCTTCCGGCCCTGGGATCGCCAGTCCCTGGATACGGCCTGGAGAAGCCCCCGCCCCTCCGGCAGGATGATCCGCATGACCACGATCGACCGCCGGGAACTCGCCGACTTCCTGCGCCGCTCCCGCGACCGGGTCCGCCCGCAGGACGCGGGCCTCCCGACCAGTCCCGCCCCCGCCGCCTCCTGCGGCTGCCGGGCTGTCAGCCCGCCGCCCGTTCACCCAACGGCCGCCGCCGCGAAGCGGGTTCGGTAAGGGCGCGGGGGCGCCAGACTCCGTCCGGCGGGTAGAGGTTCGTCCCCGGCGGCACGATCGCGTCGATCCGGTCCAGGACGTCGTCCGTGAGGACCACCGGCGCGCCCTTCAACAGCCCCTCCAGCTGCTCCATGGTCCGCGGGCCGATGATCACGGAGGTCACGGCCGGGTGCGAGGTCACGAAGGCGATCGCCAGCTCGGGCAGGCTGCACCCGATCTCGTCCGCGAGGGCGACGAGCTGCTCGACGGCGTCGAGCTTGGCGGCGTTGACGGGCAGCGACGGGTCGAAACGGTGCGGGGTGAGCGCGGCCCGCCCGCTGGTCAGGTCGATCGGGGCGCCCTTGCGGTACCGGCCGGTGAGGAAGCCGGACGCGAGCGGGCTCCAGGTCAGCACCCCCATCCCGTACCGCTGGGCCACGGGCAGCACGCTCGCCTCGACGCCGCGCGCGAGCAGCGAGTACGGCGGCTGCTCGGAGCGGAAGCGGCTCAGCCCGCGCCGGTCGGCGACGGCGTGCGACTCGACGATCTCCTCGGCGGGGAAGGTGGAGCAGCCGAAGGCCCGGATCTTGCCCTGGGTGACGAGGTCGCCGAGGACGCCGAGGGTCTCCTCGATGTCCGTACGGGGGTCGGGCCGGTGGACCTGGTAGAGGTCGATCCAGTCGGTCCGGAGCCGCCGGAGGCTGTTCTCGACGGCCTGGGTGATCCAACGCCGGGACAGACCGCCCCGGTTGGGGCCATCGCCGCCCATCGGGAAGTACACCTTGGTGGCGAGGACGGTCTCCTCGCGGCGCCGGGAGTCGCGCAGCGCCTTGCCGACGATCTCCTCGGACTCGCCGGCCGAGTACATGTCGGCGGTGTCGACGAAGTTGATGCCCTGGTCGAGGGCGGCGTGGATGATCCGTACGGAGTCCTCGTGGTCCGGATTGCCCACGGCACCGAACATCATGGTGCCGAGGCAGTAGGTGCTGACGTCGATCCCGGTTCCGCCGAGTGTTCGATAACGCATGCGCGGCACTCTAGGAAATGGAGTGCACTCGAAGGCAAGGGCGAAGAGCAGGACGGGGGCCGGCGGCGTGCCCGGCCAGGCCGGCCAGGCCGCCAGGGTCAGCCAGGCCGGCCAGACCAGCGCCAGCGTCTGCCAGTCCCGTCAGCTCAGCCAGGCCGCCGGGTCAGCCGGGTCAGCCGGGTCAGCGGGGTCAGCGGGGTCGGCGGGGCCGGCGGGGCCGGCCACATCGATCGGGTCGGCCCCGTCCGCGCCGCCCAGGAACTCCGTCAGCAGCGCGTGCAGCGCCTCGGGCCGCTCCAGATGTACGTCGTGCCCGGCGCCGGGCAGGCTGACCCCGTACAGCCCGGGCCGGAGCCGGACCATCTCCGCGTACTCCTCGTCGCCGATGATCCCGCCCTGTCCACCCTCTCCGAGGACGGCGAGGGTGGGGCAGGTGATGGCCGCCCATTCGTCCCAGAAGGCGCGGGTGGCGTTCTCGTCGAGCGACCGGACCATGACGTCGGCGTCGAAGCGCGGCCACAGCCCGTCGCCGCGTTCGTCGAGACCGTTCGCCCATCCTTCCCCGACGGCCCGCTTCCCGCCGCCGAGGTACGCGACGGCCGCCTCCCGCGTCGGGAAGGGCACGGGCCAGGCGGCGAACCACTCCGCGATCCCGGCCTGGACGTCGGGGCTCGACCCGCCGGGCCCGGCCTCGACGAGGACGAGGGCGGCCGGCAGCTCGGGACGGGCGGCGGCGGTGAGCAGCGCGGTGTGCCCGCCGAGCGACTGCCCGACCAGTACGGGCCGGTGGAGCCCGAGTTCACGGACCACGGTCACCACGTCGGCGACGTACGCGGCGCGCGAGACGTCCTGGGGCCGCCGCTCGCTGCTCCCGTGCCCGCGCTGGTCGAGAGCGAGGACCCGGTATCCGGCGCCCCGCAGGGAGCGGGCGGTCGCGTCCCACTCGCCGGCGTGCCCGGCGAGCCCGTGGAGGAGGAGGACGTCGGGCCCGGACCCGCCCCAGTCGCGAAGGGACAGCCGCACCTGGTCCGGGGAGACGACGACGCGCTCGACCCAGGAGGAAGGCAAGGTTTCACTCATCCCGCGATCCTCCTACGGGTTGAGGAGCTGATCGGCGACGGAGGTCCGGGCGTAGAGGACGGAGCGCCCGCTGCGGTGGGCGGTGACCAGGCCGGCGTTCCGCAGGGCGATGAGGTGCTGGGAGACGCCGGCGGCGGACAGCCCGCAGTGTGTGGCGAGTTGGGTGGTGGAGGAGGGGGTGTCGAGCTCGGTGAGCAGCAGGGTGCGGGAGCGGCCGAGGACGGCGGCGACGGCGTCCGTGGCGGCGGTGGTGCGGGGCTCCCAGAGGGTGCCGATGCCCCGGGCGGGGTAGGCGAGTTGGGGCGGGTCGGGGTGGACGGACCGGGTGAGGACCTGGGGCCAGGCGAAGGCGGAGGGGACGAGCAGCAGCCCGGAGCCGGCCTGGTCGCGGCTGATCGCGCAGTGGCGGCGTACGAGCCGCAGGGTGCCGTCGTCCCACCGTACGTTCTCGTGGAGTTCGCTCAGGACCCGGGCCGAACCGTGCTCGGCGACCTGGCGGGCCCGGTGGAAGACGTCGGCCTCCAGGAGCTTCTGGATGCGGGCCCAGTAGGGGGCGAGGGCGAGCTCCCAGTAGGTGTCGATCTCGTCGGCGACCTTGCGGAGGGCGGCTTCGGGAGCCTCGTGGAGCAGCCGGTGGCGGGGGCCGTCGCCCCCGTTGACCCCGAGCTTCCGGACGTCTTCGCGTACCTGCTCGGGCGGGGTGCGGCGGATGGCGTCGAGCTCGGTGTCGAGGGTGGGGAAGGGGCCGGTGGGGGTGGGGTTGAGGAAGTCGGCGAGGTAGCGGTGGGCGGGGACGAGGGTGGCGAGCCAGCCGCGGTCGAGCCCGGCGCGGAGGAGGCGGGGCCGGACCTGGGCGGCCCAGCGGCGGTGGGGGGAGGTGAGGGTGGTCTCGGGGTGCCGGGCGAGGAGGCGGAAGCTGGTGACGACCTCCCACATGGGGGAGACGGCGAAGCGGGTCTGGGCGAGGTCGGCGGCGGTGAAACGGAGCCCGGATTCCATGGAGTTACCGTCCTCGGCGTCGCGACACATCGAATGGATTCGTGCACAGCTTAATCATTGGAGGGGGAGTGGTGGACGGTCGCAAGATCACCTCATGCCCTCCTCCTTCCGCGGTCTCCCGCCCGTCGTCTGGACGCTCTTCGCCGGAACGATCGTCAACCGTCTCGGCTACCTCGTCACCCCGTTCCTGGTCTTCTTCCTGGCCTCGCGGGGAGTGACCGGCGCCGACACCTCGTACGTCCTCGGCGCCCTCGGCGCGGGCAACCTCATCGGCCCCGCGGTCGGCGGCATCCTCGCCGACCGCATCGGCCGCAGGCCGACGATGCTGATCGGCCTGATCGGCGCGGCGGCGGCGCAGGGCGCCCTGTTCCTGGCGCCCGGGGTGTGGACGATGGCGGCGGCGTCGCTGCTGATCAGCACGGCGGGGAGCACGGTGTCGCCGGCGGCGTACGCGCTGCTGGCCGACGCGGTCGACAGCGAACGCCGCCAGCGCGCGTACGCACTCTTCGGCTGGGGCGTGAACATCGGCACCGCCGTCGCGGGCGTCCTGGGCGGCTACCTCGCTGCCCACGGGTACTGGCTGCTGTTCGCGGTGGACGCGGGCTCGATGCTGCTGTACGCGGGAGTGGTGGTGACGCGCCTGAAGGAACCGGCGCGCGAGGGCCACCCGAAGCCCACGACCGGAAAGAAGAAGAACCGACAGGAGACCGGCAAGAACAGCAAGAACAGCAAGAACAGCAAGAACAGCAAGAGCAGCAAGAGCAGCAAGACTGGCAGAGACGGCATCGGCTACGGAGTGGTCCTCCGCGACCGCCTCGCCCTGCTCCTCCTCCCGCTCCTCGGTATCCAGCTCTTCGTATACTCGCTGACCGAGGTCGCCCTGCCGCTCGCGATCCGCGACAGTGGCCTCTCGCCGGCGGTGTACGGGGCGATGGCGGCGGTCAACGCGGTCCTGGTGGTCGCCCTCCAGCCCTTCGTGAGCGCCCGGCTGGCCAAGCTGCCGCAGCTCGCGGTGCAGAGCGCGGGCAGTGGCCTGATCGCCGTGGGCGTCGCGCTCACCGGCCTCGCCGACGGGATCGTCGGCTACACGGTGTCGGTCGTCGTCTGGTCGCTCGGCGAGGTCGTGGTCGCGGGCATCGCCGCGGGCGTCGTCGCCAACCTCGCGCCGGCGCACGCCCGGGGCCGCTACCAGGGTGCCTTCGGCTGGATCTGGGGCATGGCCCGCTTCGCGGCCCTCACCCTGGGCGTCGCCGCCTACACGACCCTGGGCCCGGCCGCCCTGTGGTGGACGGCGCTGGTGGCGGGAACGGCGGCCTCGGCGGCGACCCTGGTCCTGGCGCCGCGCGTCCAGCGCCGTACGGCGCACGAACTGGCGGCGTGAGGACGGCGGCCTACTTCCCCTCGGCCAAGGTGTGGGCGACGAGAGCGTTGGCGTGACCGTGCCCGAGACCGTGCTCGGCCTTGAGCCAGGAGACGAGCTCCATGTGCTTGGTGAGGGGCGAGGAACGGATGAGCTCCTGCCACTCGGAGATGGGCCGGCCGTGCTTCTTCTCGATGGAGGGGAAGTAGCTGGCGGGACCCTGGGGCTGGTTCTCGGCCACGGCGTTCTCCTGGGGGAAGAGTGAGGACGTTCAGGTGGGCACCTGAACAGGAGACCCCCACTCCACCCGGAACTCATCGCCGAAGCGAAGATCAATCCCGCCGGATGTGCTCGGGATCGATGTGCCGCCGGACCATGGGGAGGGAGGCGAGGGCGGCGGCGAGCAGCACGCCCAGGGCACAGGCGAAGAGCACCGGCAGCCCCTCCCAGTCCCAGTGCACGGCGCCGCCCCCGGTGATCAGATAGCTGGACTCGGCGAGCCACCCGGTGACGATGGCCGCCCCCAGCCCCACGACCAGCGGCAACCCGACCTGCACGACCTGCACCACCCGCAAGGTCCCCGCCCGAGCCCCCAACAAGGCGAGCGCGGCCACCTGCCCCCGCCGCTCCATGGCCCGATCGGCCACGGACACGACGAACGCGGCAACCCCGATGACAAGCCCGAGCACCATCCCGACGGCCAGCAGACTCCGAATCACGGCGAGCTGAGCGAGCGAATCGATCACGATCCCGACGGGCTCGACGGACGCGGTGGGCGCAATGGCCCCGACGCCGTCGAGAACGGCACGGATGGTGGCGGGGTCGGAGTCGCTTACGAGGGTGAGGGTGCCGGCCGAATCCACGAGGTTCCTGGGGACAAGGGAGGGCGGTACGAGCAGGGTGCCGGAATTGAAGATGGACACGTCGTATGGGTGCACGTCGACCCGATCGCGTGGGACGGTGAGCACGGCCTTGGGACCGTTCGTCACCTCGAACGGATAGCGCTCTCCCGCCTTTGGGTCGTACTCGAACGTGGTGCGGTCATCACGCAGTTGCATGATCTTCCCGTCGACGCATCCTGACGCCCGCTGAGAGTACGCGGTGAGCTGGGAGCAGGTGGCAACGACCAGATTGATGCCCGGTACATAGTTCTCGCTCGGCGGATTCCAAGAGCTGTACGAGATCAGCTCGCTCCGGATGCCCGAGACTTTCGGCAGAGCCTCGCGTTGCGCAGGCCCGAGCTCGCTCAGGCTGATGTTGTACTCCTGGAGAGGAGCGGTCCTCCGGCTGACCTGGTCCAGCTCTACGAGCACTCCCTGCGTGAGCGAGGCACCGAACACCAGCAGGACGAGCCCGGTGGCCACCCGTAGGGAGGACCCCGGATCGACCTCTGTACGCCGCATTGCCAGGGACACCGGCAGCGACTTCACCACCCCAGCGAGCCGTCGTGCGAGCCAAGCGGTAATCGGCGCCAAACCGAAGACGAGCCCGGCACCGGTCAACAACACGGCACCGGGCACGAGTACTGAACTGGCCGAACCCCCGGAAGGGTCCCGCCCCATCAAGCTGAGGACGCAGTACCCGCCGATGACTCCAAGCCCCGGGATCAACAGCAGCGTCCCGTATTTCCTTGGCGGTTTGTGCTCCCCGGTTCGCCGAACGCTGATCGGAGACAGGGCCGCCCGCCGCGCACTGAACTGTCCTACGACCCATGCGAGGGCCGGACACCCGAGCAGGCACACGGCAACCGCCGATGCCTCGGGCCGCCCGTCGGCCGGATACCAGTGAAGTCCGGGCAACCCAACCCGAGCCATGGCCTCGTTGACCCCGAGATACCCGACGACCCCCAGCACGGATCCAACGAACGCGGCGACCACGCTCTCTCCAGCGTTGACGCGCAGGGTGTCCTTCACACTGAGGCCGACGAGACGAAGAGCAGCGAGACGACGGGCACGGGACTCTCCGGAGAGCCGGGCGCAGACGGACAGAAAGATGACGAGGGGGAGCAGCACGATGCACCCGAGTGTGAAGCGCAGGATGTTGAGGGTTGGGGACTCGATGAGTCGCTGTGACGAGTGCGCGCGTCCGAACCCAGCGAGCGGCATCGCCTCGGGTAGTGCAGCAGGAGTAGTGCCGATGTACGCGTAAAGCTCGTCGGGACTACCCAACCCCTTTGGCCCGATCGTGCCGGTGATACGGCCCGGCACAAGTCCAGTTGCCTGCGGGTTGGCAGAGAGGACGTCGCGCAACTTGGGTGACACGACGGCTTCGCCGGCCTCGGGGAGCCTGTCGACGCCCGGAGCGACAGGCGCGGGACCTGATGCCGTGCGGGCGACGAATACGCGACGGAGCGGCTGCACACCGTACGGATCCTTGCGCTCAAGGTGAATGTAGTTACCTTCCGCGCCAATTCTGGTTTCTCTGGCAGCGGTGCGAGCGTCATGGGCGGTGATGACCGAAGGGATGGTGAGAACAGCAGCCAGACATGCCACTCCGAGCGCGGATCCGAGTGTCATGAGGAGGAAGCGAACCCGTCCTCTGCGGTCAGTGCCCCAGAGTAGGTGCATGCCAAGGACGAATGCGTTCACACTGCCACCCGCTGGCCCAGGACGCCGTCGGACATCGTGTATTGCGTATCAGCCTTTGCTGCGACGTCCGCATCGTGAGTGACGATTACCACGGCCGTCTTCTGTCGCCGTGCTAGCTGGAGGAATTCCTCCAGCACGGCTGCCGCGTTGGCGCTGTCGAGTGCTCCGGTCGGCTCGTCGGCGAACACGATGTCGGGCCGGTGCACCAAGGCGCGCGCAACCGCCACGCGCTGACTCTGCCCACCCGACAGCTTCGAAGTCCTGCGCCGCAGCAGATCGCCCATACCGAGTCGCCCAAGCACCTGGCCGGCCATCGCATGTGCATGTGACTTACTGATCCCGGCGAGCCGGAGGGGTAGCGCCGCGTTCTCCTCGACGGTCAGCTCGGGCAACAGCTCCCCGTACTGGAACACGAATCCCAAGCGGGTCCGACGCAGGGCACTCAGCTCGCCGTCGGGGAGGGAGGAGAGCTGTACCCCATCGAAAGTGACCGTGCCGCTGGAAGGCGGAAGGACCCCGGCGAGGCAGTAAAGCAAGGAGGACTTTCCTGAGCCGCTGCTGCCCATGATGGCCGTTACTTCGCCGCGCTTGAGCGTGAAATCAGCACTGCTGACGGCGTGGTGTGTGCCGTAGAAGAGATCCACGCCCTCGGCGTGGAGGATGACATCCATCGTGATGCGCTCTCCCTTTTGGGACGGGAGCCGCCTGTCGACGGCTCCCAGAACCGTCGACTGTCAGCGCTCGAACTTTCGAAGATCAGAGCAGTTGTCCGGCCGCAAGGAACCACGGTCACGGCATAGCTGCACCTCCACGAAATCGGTTACCAACAGTGCGCTGTCGAAGAAGACCTCATCGATCGAGATGGTCCTTCCCTGGACGCCCTTGGTGCGGACCCAGGGGTATCCCTCCACCTTTGAATTGATGTAGACGTTGTGGCCGTCGTTGCTGATGACGTCCTCCAGCCTTCCCTTCATGCGGAGTCCGCCGTGCTTCTGGAGCTGGGGCTCCCACATGTAGCGCCCCGTGAACTTGGCACCGGTCGTGGTCATCGTGATGTCATGCCACGAGTCCGCCACCGCCACCCCCATCCCCCCGAAGAACAGCCCCGCGGCCACCACCGCCGTCGCCAACTTCCTCATTGATTACCCCTGCTTCGTTGAACCGGATGTTCATCACAGAAAGTATCGGCATGACTACACATTGGCGCCCGCAGGAACGTCCCTCCCTCCCATCACCCCCCTAACCGGTGAACGAGCCCCCTCGCGGCACCAGCAGCACCTTCCCCCGCACGCCCCCGCCCTCGCTCGACCTGTGCACCTCCGCCAGCTCATCCAGTGGTCGCGTCTCCGTGATGTCCGGCGTCACCGCACCCCCGTCCACCAGGGCGATCAGCTCCTCCAGTTGCTTCACGTCGTTCCTGGCCACCATGTGCTGGGACGTCACCTTTCGGGCTGCGTCCGCCGGTACCGGCGTCGCTATCGACACGATGTGGCCGCCCGGGCACACGAGTTGCGGCAGGGCTGTGGCCTGTTCCGGCGTTACGGGGACCAGGTTCAGGAGCAGGGCGGGCAGGGCTGGCTCAGGCCCCCCGGGATCTTTCGTCTGCGCGCCGCCTCGGTCAGTGCCCCTTCCAGGGGCGCGAAGAGGGTGTCCTCGGCCGGGACGATGCCGCCGGGGCCGAGGTCGTGGTCGAGGCCGGTGGCCTTGAGGGTGCGTACGAGGCCGGGTTCCGCGCCCGCGATGACGAGGCGGGTGCCGTGCCGGTGCAGCTCCGCCAGGTACCGGCGGAGCAGTTTGACGACGGTCGAGGACGGCACGTCCGGGACGCCGCGCATGACGAGGACGAGAACGGCCCCCGGGGCGTCGTCCACGCGAGGCAAGCCGGCTTCGATGCGGGGGAGTTCGGCGAAGAAGCCGATGCCGTCGTAGTAGAGGACGGTGGTCTCTCCCGCGGTGAGTCGCTGCGGGGGCTCGCCCGTGTGCCAGTCGCCCTCCTCGTCGCGGACGAGGGCGACGAGGCGGGCGCGGCGGGCGGCCTGGGCGCAGTAGAGGAGCAGGGAGAGGACTCCGCCGAGCAAGATGGCCTGCTGGAGCGGGAGTTGAGTGGTCGCGAGGAACGTCAGGATCATCGCCGCCGACGACAGGCGCGACGTGCGGAGCACCAGCAGGATGTCGTGGCGCTTCCCCCAGATCAGTTCGCCGCCGACGACGAGGATCAGGCCGCCGATGACGGGCATCGGGATGCGTTCGGCGAGCGGGGCGCAGATCAGGACGATGACGGCGAGCAGGACGCCGGAGAAGACGCCGGCCCAGCGGGTGTGGGCCCCGGCGGAGACGGCGACGCCCGTACGGGAGAGGGATCCGCCCGCGGGCAGCGACTGGAAGAGGCCGCCGGCGAGGTTGGCCAGGCCCTGGGCGGCGAAGTCGCCGTTGACGGAGGAGCGGGACCCGTCCGGATTCGGTACGGAGGGTCCGATGCTCGCGGCCTGCGCAAGGGCGACGAGGGCGACGGCGACCGTGCCGCCGAGCAGCTCGGGGACGGCGCAGAGGTCGGGTGCCGAGAAGCCGGGCAGTGAGGCCGGGATGTGGGCGATGTCCCGGACGAGCTCCACGTCCGTCCCGAGAACGGCCACGGCGACGCTCGCCAGGACCATCGCGACGAGCAGGGCGACGGGTTCGAGGCGTTTCACGAGCCGGGTGACGGCCCAGATCGCGATCGTGGCGACGGCGACGAGGGTCGCGCTGAGCACCCAGTCGTCGATGTGCGCCAGCCAGTCGCCGAGTTGGTAGAGCCGGTTGTGGCCCTGCGGCTTGTAGCCGGTGGCGTCCTTCAGTACGCCGGTGACGATCTGGAGCGCGATGCCGGTGGAGAAGCCGGTCATGACGGCGTTCGAGACGAAGCTCATCACCGCCCCGAGCCGCAGCACGCCCATCAAAAGCATGACGAGGCCTGAGAGGAGTGTGAGGGTCGCGATGGTGCCAGGGTCCTTCGCGTCGAGGCCCGCGTCGGACAGGACGCTCTGGGACGTGAGGGCGATGGCGCTGGTCAGGGTGGTGACCATGAGGACGGTACGGGCGGTCAGGGAGCCGACGATCGCGGGGACGACGCCGGCGTAGAGGCCCGCGACGGGGTTGAAGCCGGCGATGGCCGCGTACGCCATCCCCTCGGGGATGGAGAACAGGCCGGTGACGAGGCCGGACCCGACGTCGGCGGGCCGAGGCCGCCCGAGGGCCCGAGCCGTCTGATCGGTCCGGATTTACGGAGCCGCCCGATAGGCGCGGATTTACAGGGCTGTCCGATCGGCCTGGATCTACGGGGCTGTCCGGGCGGCCTGGATTTACGGAGCCGACCCTGCCCCTCCTCCTCCTCCTCCTCCTCCTCCTCCTCCTCCTCCTGCCGCTGCCCCCGCTCCGGCCCCCCTGCGGTCATGCCGCCAAGCCGGTCAGCGCGTCGCCGACGTACTTCGCTCCGAGCAGCACGAGCAGCGTCGTCATGATCGCCGGGTTGTGCCGGGACATCCAGGTCTTCCAGCCGCCCAAAGTCTGCGCGGACCGCTCGCCGCCGAGGAGGTAGACGGTGAGCGGCGCCAGGGCGCAGAGGGAGCCGATGAGCACCATCAGGACGGCGGCGAGGGTCTTCCCGCCCGCCGAGGCGCCGCTGCCGGCGATGGAGACGGCGCCGCCGACCGCGAGGACCAGGTTCTTGGGGTTGGCGACCGCGAGGGCCGCGGCGAGGCCGGCCGCCTTGCCGGGCGTGAACCGGTCGATCGCCTTCATCCAGCCCGGTGGCTCGGGCTCCTGCCCCTCCCGCGGGCGGCCCTTCCACTGCTTGGCGCCCATGAGGAGGAACAGGAGGCCGAGTCCGAGCTTGAGCCACAGCGTCCAGTCGGCGGGCCCGTCGTCACCGGAGGCGTCCGCGCTCGAACCGAGCAGGATGACGGCGGTCACGACGACGGCGAGCGAGACGACCCAACTCACCGTGAAGACGATGCCGTTGCCGCGCCCGCGAGGGGTCGCGAGCATCAGGACGACCGCGATGAGGGGGATGGGGCTGATGGCGATGCCGACGGCCGAGGCCAGCATCTGTCCGACGGCGTCGCCCATGGAACAGCCCTCCCTGTCCTTACTCTTTCTTTTCCCGCTCCGGTGAACTCGGCTCAGCTCAGCTCAGCTCGGCTCAGCTCAGCTCAGCTCGGCTCAGCTCGGCTCAGCTCGGTTCAGCTCTGCCCAGCTCAAGCTCAAGCTCAAGCTCAGCCCAGCTCAGCTCTGCTCAGCTCAGCTCTGCTCAGCTCGCGAAGACCTCGCGGAGCTTGGCCTCCTTCTCGCTGTCCAGGTTGGACTGGATCAGCTCGGCGTGGCCGTTCGGGAAGGCGTCCCTCACGCGGTCGACCACGGCGTCGGCGGAGAGCAGGAAGAGCGCCGAACTGCCCTGTGTCACCTTCGACTTGACCGAATCGATGAAGTCGTCGTCGATGCCGACGTCGGCCATCTTGCCGCCGAGCGCACCGGCGGCCGCGCCGACGGCGGCGCCGAGGAGCGGCATGAAGAAGAGGAGGCCGAAGAGCATGCCCCAGAAGGTGCCGGACAGCGCGCCGGCGCCGGTGAGGTTGTTCAGCTGCTTCGTCCTCGGCTTGCTCGCCTCCTCCGGCCAGCTGACGGTGGCGGCGTCGATGACCTTGATGAGCTCCTGCTTCTGCAGCTGGAGCAGGGTGTCCTCCACGGCCCCGGCGCCTTCGGGTGCATCGAATTTCCACACGGTCAACGTGGCCACGTCCAGCCTCCAGAAGCTCGCCCGAAGGGCGCTCGGCAACAGATAGCCCTCAGTAGATGCGGTGATCGCGAAGTGCGCATCTCGGACATTTAGGTGAGACGGCGAAGGGCGGGCCGAGCATCCGGCTTCCTCGTAGGAGTGATCATCGGTGCGCCTGCGTGAAGGGGCGCGGCGCCCTGGCCAGGGGGACGCGCATGCACCTTCCCCTCTCCCCCTCCCACTCCCCCTCCCCCTCCTCCGCTTCTCTCCTCGTGCGCCGGGCGCTGCTCCCCTTCGTGGCGGCGGTCGCGCTGCTCGGCACGGCCGGCACCACCGTGGGCGCGGCGGCGGAGTCGTGCGGATCGATCATCACGGCCCCGCTCGCGCGGCCCGTCTCCGCCGACGACCCCTGTCCCAGCACGGACCCGGTCGTGTGCCGGATCCGCGTCCTGTCGATGGACGAGAAGGTCGAGGCCCAGCGGACGCGGATGCGGTACCACGGGCTCCTGGAGGACATGCACCGCACCGAGGCCGACATGCGGGAGGCGGGCTTCACGGACGAGGAGATCGCCAGGGAGCTGGTCGACATGCGGAACCAGGCGAAGGAGATCACCCGCGCGGGCATGAGCCCGGAGGAGGTCCGGATCCTGGAGGAGCGGAACATCGCCAAGTACGGCAACCCGCTCGGCCCGAACGCGGATCAGCTGTACGCCAAGTACGGCTCCTGGCAGCAGGTCATCGACGCCTCGATGCGTACGAGCTACGCCGTCGACCGGGAGCTCGGCCTGGAGTACCGCCCCTGCCCCGTGTAGCGCCCCGGGCCGCCGCTCGCCGCCCCACGGCCGCAGAACACCAGAGGGCCGGACCGCTGGGGCGGTCCGGCCCTCTGGGCCTGCGGTGTCGTGGTCGACACGGCGGTTCTACAGCTTGCTCATCTTGGCGTACGGGCTCAGGATCCGTTCCTGGTGTGAGCCGAAGTCGACAAGAGCGGCGACTCCCTCCTCGATGCCGATGACTCGGCCGAGGCCGTACACGTCGTGGTTGACCTGGTCGCCCACCGTGAACACCTTGGGGGGCGGAGCGACCGGGGCCTTGAAGGGGCTGGTCGGCAGATAGCGCTTGGATGCAGCTGGCTTTGTCATTGCCACCAGTATGCGCCCGCGCGCCTCCAGATGCGGCGGTCGTCGGCCGCCGAATACGTCGGAAGCACCGACGGGGCAACGCCAGAGGGCCGGACCGCTTACGCGATCCGGCCCTCTGAGCCGGCGGAGGATACGAGATTCGAACTCGTGAGGGGTTGCCCCCAACACGCTTTCCAAATGTTCGTACGGGGGTCCGGCGGGGGTCGCGGCCGTTCTGACCTGCGGCGGAGTGTTCGGGGTGGCCCCGTCCGGACCGGCCCGGACGGGGGTGAATGAGACCAGGACTGAGACCTGAGACCGTGAAGGTCACTTGCCGGCGTCAGGCCCGTACCACTGGAGGGCTTGCCCGGTGACGGCGGCGATGCACTCGAAGTCGCGGTCGCGGTGCAGGAGCGTGAGGCCCTGGAGCTCGGCGGTGGCGGCTACCACCAGGTCGACCGCCCCTGCGCTGCGGTGCTGACCTCGTTTGGTCAGGGCTTCCTGGACCTGCCAGGCCCGGCTGTATGCCCGATCGTCCACGGGGACCCACCCGAAGACGAGACGCAGGTTCTCGATTCCCTGCGCGCGGTCGTCGGCGGAGCGGGCGCTGTAGAAGAACTCGAGTTCGGTGATAGGGCAGGTCGCGATGAGACCTGCCGCTGCGGCCTGGTCCCATCCGTACTGCTCGGCGTCACCGCGCAAGAACCGGGCGAGGGCGCTGGTGTCGATGAGGAACTGGGCCGAGTTCACCGACGGTAGTTCCTCTTGTCTTCGAAGAGCTCAAGATCGAAGGCCCCCTCGCCTGCTGCCGCACGTAGGCGCGTGAGTGCGAGTGCTCTACGCCTGGTCTCCAGTACCTCGCGCAAGGCGGTGTTGACGGTCTCCTTCTTGGTGCCCGTGCCGAGGGCTTTTGCCACCTCGGCCAGCAGGTCGTCGTCGAGATCGATCACTGTGCGACTCATCGATGCACCTCGCTGTATATCTATAGGTGCACCTAGTATATCAAGATTGATGCATCAAGGCGGCCGGGCGTCCGACAAAGACGCTCCCCCGAGCGCTACGCGCCCGGGGGCTTCAGTCATGCCCCACCGGCATGACCCCGTGGATGCGGGAGAGGGTGAAGACACGCTCGGCGTCACGGAGGTGGCACCAGGCTTCGAGGTAGGGCGGGTCGAGGTCGAGGCGGCTGAGGGTGCGGGCGGTGTGGCTTCCCGAGGCGGCGACGTAGGCGACCCGGATGGCCGTACCGGCATCGATGGCGTGGGCGAGTTGGCGGACATCGGTGTACGTCAACTGCTTCGCGTACCCGGCGACGATCTCTTCGGTGTCCGTATGGAAGGGGCCCCCGGTCCCGAAGGGGTCGGGCTCCGGAGCCGTCAGCGGGGCGGTCAGCAGCCGGGCGGCCATGGCGCACGAGTCGACGGCC